>JAGQVC010000246.1 GCA_020438185.1 Bacteroidota bacterium | reverse complement strand
ATTTCAGCAATCGTACTCCTATTTTACCTGGCGACAAACCGGAGCCGAAATTCGCGAATACGTTGAAGAGCTTACCCAAACTGAATTGCGTGATTATTTCAGGGCTAATTTCTGGCCCAATACGCCTGATATTTTACCATACTACCTGCAAAATACCGATCATTCTCACTCGGCAGTCCGCTTTGTTCTGGCAGCAACTTTAGCTTCCAGTTATGGAATGTACGCTCCTGTTTTTGAGCTGCTTGTAAACGAACCCATGCCAGGTAAAGAGGAATATTATAATTCCGAAAAATACGAAGCCGGCCATTGGGACTGGAAAAGCAACACACCGATGAGGGCGCTCATTGCGAAGGTAAATTCAATCCGGCACGCGCACGAGGAGTTTCACACCATGCACAATATTCGTTTCTGCGAAACGGATAATGAAAACCTGCTGGCTTACATCAAAATGAATCGGGATGCACATTCGGGTGTGCTTATTACAGTGAATATGGATCCTGTTCACCGGCAAAGCGGCTGGGTAAACATACCCGAAACCATTCTGAACGCCCACGAAGGAGAAACTCTGGCAATTGTTGATTTATTGGACGATAGTCACTATACTTGGAACAGGCAATGGAATTATGTGGAACTCGATCCGCGACTGATGCCTGCCCATATTTTTCATTTTAAAATAATTCGGTAATACTTTCTGTTATGCATCGAATCAAGGAAACCTCTCAACCACTCATCCGCTCGGGATGGAATGATTTATTTCTTTCGGAACACCATATTCACCAACTGGAAAATCAGGTACTTCCTGTTTACCTGAAGCGGATGCGCTGGTTTGGCGGTAAATCCCGTCCGGTTACGGGCATGAAAATTTACCAGAACATCCCGGTTCCGATGGCGCAGGATATTGCGCGCTACCTGCTGATAAAAGTGCGATACGACGACGGTCCCACCGAAATATACGCGCTCCCGCTTATGTTTCTGCACAGCCGCTCTTTGCTGGCAGGAGAGTACCCTTCGGCAAGTATTCTGGCTCGTCTGGAAGACGAGCACCACGTTGGTTTTCTTGTGGATGCCCTTTACAATGAAGATTTCAGGAATGCCCTCTTTAATATGATTTGCCAGGAAAGGCAACTCAAAGGCATGCATTATCCGATGCATTTCGGGCGTGGTGCATACATTAACAAAGGAGGCGTTCCTTCACCCCTTGAATCCCGTGTTTTGCAGGCCGATCAGAGCAATTCATCGGTTATTTACAACAATTCGTATTTCCTGAAGCTTTTTCGCAAAGTTGAGTATGCCATAAATCCGGATCGTGAAATAGTTGAATTTCTTACTACTCAGGATAAGTTTCATCAAATTCCCGCTTTCGCGGGATGCGCCGAACTGGAACACCCCGAAAAGCCACGTATGTTGCTGCTAATGCTTCAGCAAATGGTTGAAAATCAAGGCGAAGCCTGGAAACACATGCTTGCGCATGTGGATAAATTTTTTGTTGAGGTAAAGGAAACGGCATATAACGAGCGCCCTTTACCGATTAAACCGCATTTGCTTTCCATTTCATGGGATAAAACCCCCGAAATGCTTCAGAAGCTGATTGGAAAAGAAACATTTGATGAGGCTCGCTTGCTTGGGAAGCGTACCGCAGAATTTCATCTTGCGCTGGCTGATTCGGCCGGCAGGCCCGATTTTGAACCAGCCGACATGGATGATGAATTCAGAAACCGACTGAGTGAAGAACTGATGCATTTGCTGGATGCCAAGTTTGACCTGCTGCAGCGAAACCTGCACCGTGTTCCTGCAGCGATGCGTGAAGATGCCGCATCCATGCTGGAAGACCGGGAGAAAGTGAGATCCTTTTTTACCCGTTTACTCAGTCATAAATTAGAAGGTAAACGAATTCGTATTCATGGCGACTACCACCTCGGGCAGGTTTTAGTTACCGAAAATGATATGATTCTGCTTGATTTTGAAGGCGAACCGGATAAACCGCATGCTGAGCGACGCGACAAATATCCACCGCTTAAAGACGTAGCCGGTATGATGCGTTCGTTCAGATATGCCGCGTATGCTGCGATGTTTTCCAGATTTGGAGAAGATAACAGCAGTATGATGCCTGTAGCTGACCTCTGGTACCATTTTGTTTCCCGGTATTTCCTCGGAGCCTACCTGGAAACCATGGAAGGCAGCGGACTATTGCCGGCCGAGGATAAAGTGAATGAGTTACTTCAGGTTTATTCGTTCCAGAAAGCGATTTATGAACTTGGATACGAGATAAATAACCGTCCCGATTGGGCTTTGATTCCATTGCAGAGTCTGGTGAAATTTGTAAAACATTATATCGATTAATTATGGCTAAAGAAACAGCCGCCAAAAAGCCAACAGCTTCAAAATCCGCCGGGAAACCGGCGAAAAAACCTGCAAATGCAAAACAAGAGGCTTCTGAAAACCATGATGTTGCTCCGTTTTCCCTGATTTCTGAATTAGATATATACCTTTTCAAACAAGGAAAACACTATAAACTGTACGAAAAACTTGGTGCTCATCTGGTTGATAATAAAGGTGTTAAAGGGACATTTTTTGCCGTTTGGGCTCCCAATGCCGCTCATGTTAGTGTAATTGGCGACTTCAATCGCTGGAACCCGGAGCAGGGAAGAATGCAGGCACGGCATGACGGAAGTGGAATCTGGGAACTCTTCATGCCCGGTGTAGGACATGGTGAATTATACAAATACCTGATTCGAAACGCTCACTCGGGTGAGGTGCTTGAGAAATTTGATCCTTTCGCTTTCTTCAACGAAATTCCGCCAAAACGCGCTTCGATTGTGTGGGACCTGAGCCACCAACGGAAAGCGCATAAACCGCAGATTGAGGGAGCGCTGGATAAGCCCTGGTCGGTGTACGAAGTGCATGCCGGTTCCTGGAAAAAACCCGGGGCAAACGAGGACGATTACCTCACTTACAACGACATGGCGAAAGAGCTGGTGCCTTACGTCAGAGAAATGGGCTTTACGCATATTGAGTTTTTGCCGCTCACAGAGCATCCGTACTCGGGTTCATGGGGTTACCAGACCACCGGCTATTTTGCTCCTAGTTCGCGCTTTGGAACACCGCAGGAATTCATGCAATTGGTTGATGCCTTTCACGATGCGGGTATCGGGGTAATTATGGATTGGGTGCCTTCTCATTTTCCGGAAGACAGTTATGCCCTTGCGCGATTCGACGGGACTCATTTATATGAGCATCAGGATCCGCGAAAAGGCTTTCATCCCGACTGGAAGAGCCTCAT
>JAGQVC010000245.1 GCA_020438185.1 Bacteroidota bacterium | reverse complement strand
ATTTGTTGAGTTTACCCTGAGCGATTTTTTCCACCATTTCTTCAGGTTTGCCTTCCGCTCTGATTTGTTCGCGGGCAATCTCAAGTTCTCTTTCAAGAGTTGAGCTGTCTACATCGTCTTTGTCGAGTGCTACAGGAGCCATAGCAGCTGCCTGCATAGCAACATCTTTGGCTACAGTTTCAATACCATCAACACCAGCTTTGCTGAAACCTACAATAGTAGCCAGTCTGTTACCCGGGTGATTGTATGCAACTACGAATGGTGCAGAAATTTTTTGGTAGCTCAGCTCAATTTTCTCTCCAATAACGCCGATTTGCTCAGTGATTTTATCAGAAAGAGCTAAACCATCAATTTGCATGGCAAGAAGCGCTTCAAGATTTTCGGGAAGGCTATTGATTGCCATACCTGAAATTTGTTCCGTCAATGCAATGAAATCTTGATTTTTGGCAACGAAGTCAGTTTCGCAGTTCAGGGTAACAAGAGTTCCCTGAGTTGCGTCAGCATTAACCGCTGCAAGAACAACTCCTTCATTTGCCTCACGATCAGCACGGTTTCCGGCTACTTTCTGGCCTTTTTTACGTAGGAAATCGATAGCTGCTTCAAAGTCACCGTTTGTTTCGGTAAGAGCCTTTTTGCAGTCCATCATTCCTGCTCCGGTCATTTGACGGAGTTTATTTACATCTGCAGCTGTGATAGCAACTGTTGACATGATTCTTATTTTTTGGTGTTAATTGGTAATTAGTCTTTTGACTCTTCTTCTACAGCTTCAGCCTTAACGTCATCATTCTTTTCCTTGTCGTGCTTTCTTTCGCTGAGTCCTTCAGCAATAGCACCAGTAACAACTTCAAGAATCAAAGAAATAGACTTTGCAGCATCGTCGTTTGCCGGAATCGGGTAATCTACCTGATTAGGATTTGAGTTGGTATCAACGATGGCGAAAGTTGGGATATTAAGACGGCGTGCTTCGGCAACAGCGATATGTTCTTTAACAATATCAACAATAAATAAAGCAGCAGGAAGTCTTGTCATATCGGCAATTGAACCGAATTGAATTTCCAGCTTTTCGCGCTCACGGGAAATTGTAAGCTTTTCTTTTTTGGAAATGGTTTCGTAAGTACCATCAGTTGCCATTTTATCGATAGCAGCCATCTTCTTAACAGCTTTACGGATAGTAGCAAAATTGGTAAGCATACCACCCGGCCAGCGTTCTGTCACGTAAGGCATGTTTACTTTTTTCACCGCATCAGCAACGATTTCCTTAGCTTGCTTTTTAGTAGCAACGAAAAGAATTTTCTTTCCTGATTTAGCAATCTGCTTCATAGCAGATGAAGCTTCATCCAGTTTGGCAACTGTTTTATTCAGGTCGATAACGTGAATTCCGTTACGCTCCATGAAAATGTACGGAGCCATGTTCGGATTCCACTTGCTCTTAAGGTGACCAAAGTGAACTCCGGCCTCCAGTAATTGATCTGTTGTAACTCTTGACATATTAATTTGAAGGTCGGTAAATTAACGTTTACTAAACTGGAACCTCTTACGGGCTTTCTTCTGACCCGGCTTCTTTCTTTCAACCATTCTCGGGTCACGAGTCATAAGACCGTTAGCGCGAAGAGCTGGTTTGTTAGCCTCATCAAGTTGAACAAGTGCTTTAGAAATAGCGAGACGAAGCGCTCCGGCTTGTCCGGTTATTCCACCACCCTGAACGTTGGCAACAACGTCGAATTTACCTTCGTGTTCAGTAATGGCAAAAGGTGATTTTACGGTTCCAACCAGAGTAGGTACAGTGAAATACTGTTCAATATCACGCTTATTGATTGTGATTTTGCCTTTTCCTGGTTTAAGATATACGCGGGCAACTGAAGTCTTTCTTCTCCCGCTTGCGTTAATTACTTCCATTACCGAAGGTCGTTGAGATTAATGGTTTTAGGATTCTGAGCTGTATGCGGATGTTCGTTTCCTGCATACACATGAAGGTTACCGAAGAGCTGGCGTCCAAGGCGATTCTTTGGAAGCATTCCCTTAACAGCCTTCTCAATAATGGCTTCAGGGCGCTTACCAAGAAGTTCGCGTGGTGTTTCAAAACGCTGACCTCCCGGATATCCCGTGTAACGGGTATAAACTTTAGAATCGGTCTTGCTTCCGGAAAGAACAACCTTTTCGGCGTTAATAACGATTACATTATCACCACAATCAACATGAGGTGTAAATGAAGGCTTTTTCTTTCCACGGATTAGCATAGCAACCTGTGAGCTCAGGCGGCCCAGCACCATGTTTTCGGCGTCTACCAATACCCATTCTTTTGAGACGGTAGCCTTGTTGGCCGAAACTGTTTTATAACTTAATGTATCCACTTGTTTCTTAGGATTTAAGAATACGATTTTCCAAACGGGCTGCAAAGATAGGAATAGAATCCTTATGCGCAAATTTTATATTCAGTAAAAATTACACAAAAATGTCACAGCCCGACTTCCGCCGTTTAGGCGAATATAATAAACTGTAAATCAAAGCTCTGCAAGAAGATTGCACCCCCTCACATCGCTATTGTCGAAGCGGCCCAGAACTTCAAAATTTCCTCCCGGATGTATTTTGCCTAAATCAGAAGTGGATATAAAGCTGCAGGAATCCAGATTGGCCAAATCGAGAATGTTAATTCCTCCAGCTACTCCCTCACTCACCAAACTGAATGGATCTTCTGAATCCCGAATAAGAATTTTCATCCATGGAGGTGTTTGAAAATAACCCTGTTTGCCGGTCCAGCCCTGACTGAGTAATTCTGTCATACCATATTCACTTTCAATCCGGGGTAGTTTCCAGTTCTGTTTGATGCAGGCGTGCAATTCCTCTCTTACCATCTCGCGGCGGCGTCCCTTCATGCCTCCTGTTTCAGTTACTGTTAACCCATCCCACACCGGAGGTGTGAACTCCGAAAAATCAAGAAGGGCATAACTTACTCCGATAAGCCAGACTTTCTCGCCAGATAAGCTTAGGTTTTCCAATACTGTCAAAAGCTCCTCCCGGTTGTGCATATAGAAACCGTTCATTTCCTTCCGGCTTTGATCCATTAACACCTGCATCATATAAACCAGTGATGAATCGCTACGTTCCAGATAAGAAGGCAATAGTGCAAGAAATGTATAACCGGAAGCAGGACCAAACACATGCTCGAAACCAGAGATTATGCTTTGGTGATACACAGTTGTATCATATATATAATGAGTTGAGGTTGCAGAACCCGTTGTGCCCGAACTACGGAATTCAAGCCTTGCAGGCTGATGACCACTCATAACCCGGTGCGATTTAAAA
>JAGQVC010000244.1 GCA_020438185.1 Bacteroidota bacterium | reverse complement strand
TCAAAGCGCTCCATGGTTTTGGTTGGTGCAATTGCCACGTGCAAGTGGTAAGGCATTTCGGGCAATTTTATCCTTTCAATTATTTTCAATTCCGCTTCGCGGGATGAAATATTCACAAAATCAGCTATATACGACATCCCATTGCCGTCAAGCAATTCAACCTGTTGTCCGGTTTTGCACCGCAACACTTTCACAGCATGGTGAAGCTCTTCATCAATAAGACGAACCAAATCATCATCATCCGCCGCAGGCGGAGAAATTAAAAAAACATGCATAAAGCCTATTTGCTTTGCAAAGAAAAACGATTCCGGCAAAACAGAAAGCTTACACAGCCCGAATTCAGGATTCCTCAGGCATGATAACGGTCTGCTCGATTTTGTTTTTGACCGGTTTTACCTCTTGCAGATATCTGTATATAGCCATTAAATCACCATCCGATAACCTGGAAAATGGTCCCCAGGGCATCGGAGAAAACGTATGGACTCTTCCACCGCGCATGCGGTTAATAAACGACTCCTCGGTATAATTATGCAAGATGCCTGTTTCCGGGTCAGGAGTAATGTTGGGAGTTATAAATGTCCAGCCTTGTGTGCTTTTGTCGGGCCCCATTACAAATCCACCAGCGTATGGCTGGCCAACGAATGCACCGGTTTTTAAATCGCGTTCGGTGTGACAACCCTTACAGTTGGCAACTGCTTCGCAGAGATATTTCCCGTATGCAGATGAACTGTCGCGTTTAATTTTATTCGGTATTCCTGCCTCGGGTTGAGCCGGCTTAAGTGCCACTGTGCGCACAAACTTGCCCAATAAATTATACGTGTTCGGTTTTCTTTCGTTTTTAACGGGTTCGCGTGTTCGCAGAAAAGCTATTATAGAATGAATATCGTAATCAGTCATGTTAAAGAAAGGCATCAATTCGAGGCAGGCCTGTCCGTCGTGACGAATGTTGTAGCGTAACATACGGTAAATAGTTCCGTCGCTGTAATTACCTATCCCGGATTCTTTATCGGGCGTAATGTTAGGTGTGAACAGGCTTCCGATTGGCAATTCAAACTCCATCCCGCCGGTCATCGGAACTTCCTCTCCCCGCTCAAGTGCTTCCAGTTTGTCGATAGAGGAGTGACAATGCGCACAATGCGCCGGTCCGTAAGCCAGATAGCGGCCATGTTCAATCATTGCCGAATCGGGGTTAATCCTGAGTTCGGTTACCGGATATTCGGAATCGAAAGATTTATCGTAACCTGTTTGAATAAATATAAACAGGCCTATAACTACAATAACAATAATTGCAGCCAAAATAAGTAGTACTTTTTTCATGTCTGTTCAGGTTGGTTATATACAAATGTAACCAAACTGAGCAATTTTGCAAGAAGAAAACTTATTTAAGATATACATAATCAATTAAATAACAATTTATAATATCGTTCAGGTACTATAATTAAAAGCTATTTTATCTTTGACTTAAGCAGAACAAGTCAATTTAATCAATCAAATAATTCCTGCTTTCCTTTCGATATTGAAGCACAGAACACTTTTAATTTTAATCCTGCTCTTCATTTCCTTAACCGGGACTTTTGCTCAATCCACCAGAATTCCTGCCGAATGGGAAAAGCAGAAAGAAGTTTTTATAACCTGGTTTGGTAAAACAAAACGGGATACTGTTACGGAGGCTGTAATAGCAGCTTTGCACCGGCACGTGAACATCACAATAAATGTTTCGGATAGTTCCGCGATTCCTGCAATACAGTCAAGGCTTGAATCTGTAGCGACAGAATTAAAAAAAATAACCTTTGTGGTTGATCCTAAATCAGGATTCTGGCTGCGTGACGCTATGATTTTTATCGAAAATGGGCAGGATTTAAAAGTTGTAGATTTTAATTATTCCATGTATGGCATTTATCCGGAAATATATAACATGCCGATTCCTGAATCAAAAAAAGAAATTGGCCGGTACGATCAGAGAATTTCGAAACGATTGAATGTTCCCATAATTAAAAGTGAATTTGTATTTGAAGGTGGCGGAATAGAGTCAAATGGAAATGGGACTCTTTTAATTATCAGGGAAATGGCTTTGCAGCGAAATCCGGGAAAATCAATACAGGAGCTGGAAAATGAACTAAAGAGAGTTTTGGGAGCCAGAAAAATAATCTGGTTAAAAGACGGCTTAATAGAAGATAAAATGTTTAAAAACGGTGGCCCTTTTTACAAAAATTATTTTGGAGGTGGTGCCAATATGCACGTGGATGAATTGTGTCGTTTTGTTGATGATCACACGGTTGTTTTTCCAATAATTGAAAAAGGAACTCTGGAGAATAATCCTGTTGACAGCATTAATTACCAAATGCTTGAGGAAAATTTAAAAATACTGGAAGAGGCAGTTACAGCAGACGGAACTCCCATTGAAATTGTACGTGTGCCTGTTCCGGATGTGGAATCATTAAAACATCCTCATACAATAGAAAGTTTTGAATCAGCCGATTTCACTGATTTCGGCTTCAATAGCGGCGATACTATTTTTTATATTCCGGCATGCAGCTACATGAACTACTTCATCTGCAACGACGTTGTGCTGATTCCGAAATACTGGCATTCCGGCTTGCCTGAATCACAAAAAGAAAAAGATGAAGTGGTTTTGAAAATATTTAGTGGATTATTCCCTGATCGCGAAATTATTCAGATTTACACATTGGGAATTAATCAGGGAGGTGGCGGTTTACATTGTATGACCCACGAATTACCGGACATCTCAAACAATGAATGAAGCACCTTATTCAGTAACAGGTATGCTTTATAACCGAATTCCCGCAAAAAACACTTTTTATTTTTTTAAACTGACGTCTTCTGCGAGATTAGTATCTGCAGGTTACCCAGCAGTCGGGTGGCATCATCAATTGAATGGATATTTTCCATGACCAATGTGAGTTTTCCATTGCGTTCCTTCAATCTTGCCTTGCCCTGCAATTTCATAATCTGTTGCATCAGCGATGCAAATTCGGCACTTTGGTAAAATGCCGATTGCTGGTTCTGAACAAAATAACCAACAAAGGTTTTCTGCTTCAGCACAACTTTTTCAAATCCGAGTTGCCTTGCTATCCGCCGCAGGCGAAGTGCGTGAACCAATTCCAGTGTTTGAGGAGGCACCACTCCGAAACGGTCGGTGAGTCTAGCCAGAAAAGCATCCAAATCGGCTTCCTTTTCAAGCGTATCAAGCTCACGGTAAAGGAGAAGCCGCTCCGAAATATTACTCACATATTTATCGGGTATTACCAGTTCCAGGTCGGTATCTATCTGGCAGTCAGTGACCCA
>JAGQVC010000243.1 GCA_020438185.1 Bacteroidota bacterium | reverse complement strand
TGGTTTGCCTTTTCCAGAAAAATAATGCCCGATACATTTAGTTTGAGTATAACTATGATGGGATTGTATTCGGGATACAAATATTTGGCTGATAAAAATCGTAAGTATTTATGGTTCTACTTCCTTGCCGGCACAATGGGTGTTCTCTGTAAACTGCCAGCGATCGTGGTTTTGAGTCCTCTATTCATTCAGTTTCTTATAAATTGGCTATTTAACAAGGATTTTAACATCCCATTTTTTACGGTTTCAGTTGCAATACTTTCTGTAACTGGAATTTGGTACATCTGGTGGTTCAATTATTTAATAGCATTTGGAAACTGGCAATTCTATATGATGGGCCCGGGTTTTCCCAAAGGCTTTTATGAATTGTGGATAGATCCTTATGAAACATTCGATAATATTTTTTTCGAATGCATTAAATTCACCGGCTTTGCAGCATTTACAGCAGGTTTGATTGCTTTATTTAAAGCCAGGCTGAATCAGCCTATTTTATTAATTATTATTTTCTGGTGCTTCCTGTTCTTTCTTTTCATGATTCAAGCAGGTTTCGGATATGCTACGCATGATTATTATACTTTACCGCTTGTGCCAGCGCTGGCATTGGGCGCCGGATATGGAATTTCAAAAATCAGTAATACTGCACTAAGAAACGCTTGCCTTGGTATAATTATGATTGAAGGACTTTTAAATGTTGTACATGACTTCAGGATTAAAGATGAATTTAATTATTATCTTGAACTGGAATCTTTTGCAAATGAATATATACCTAATGATTCCAAAATTGTTTGTGACGAAGGCATGAATCCCAGAATGCTTTACTTCCTTCACCGAAAAGGCTGGAGTCTGGAGCCGGAATTTATCCGCCGGAACGGCGTGATAGACTCGCTGAAACAAAAAGGTGCGGAATATCTGGTAATTCATAAAGAAAATAGTTACACAATAAATTACCCTGAGGTATCCGAAAGCAGCGAACTGATATGTTTTCGACTTAATAGCAGCGACAAATAAATAATGCAATAATTCTAATCATTATAAAATATTAAAATGAAGGAAGTAATTGAATCAATTCGTCTGACATCCTTGTCACATTCATCCGGTTGCGGATGCAAGGTCAACGCCTCAGGTTTGTCAGAAATACTCAACGGATTAAGGAATACGACTGGATTTCAGGAAATAAAAAGCCACGAAGATGCTTCAATCTACACCCTTTCAGAAGAAGATTCCCTATTAGCTTCGCTTGATTTTTTCATGCCCATTGTTGATGATGAATTTGATTTTGGTGCAATTGCTGCTGCCAACGCATTGAGCGATATTTATGCGATGGGTGGCTATCCGATTCAGGCTCTTTCAATTTTAGGATGGCCTGTTTCAAGAATATCAGCCCAAAGGGCTTCAAGGGTTTTAGAAGGCGCAGAACATATTTGCAACCAGGCAGGAATTTCCATATCCGGAGGCCATACAATTGACTCTCACGAGCCATTCTTCGGGCTATCAGTAAACGGTCTGGTAAAAAACCGTTTTATTAAGAAAAATTCAGGTCCTCAGCAAGGCGATTTATTATTTCTGACCAAACCTATAGGGAGTGGAATGTTAATGTCGGCTTTGAAAAAAGGTAAGCAGAATATCAACTTCAACAGTACAATCGGGAAAATGAAACAGCTAAATTCGATTGGAGCCCAATTAGGTAAAATTAATGGAGTTCATGCAATGACAGACATAACCGGCTTTGGGTTGTTAGGACACGCAGCTGAAATGACAGGTCAGGAAAAAATTACCCTGAATATAGAATTCAAAAATATACCGTTCTACGAAGGAGTAAATGAATGCATGCAATCTTTCATCTATCCTGACATTACTACTTCAAATTTCAACTGGATCAAAGACAAGGTGAATGAATTAAGTGCGGAGGCTCTTTTTCTTCTATGCGACCCGCAAACCAGTGGAGGTTTACTTATTGCGGCTTCGCCGGAAAGCGCCCCGGATGTACAAAACCTTCTGCGCCAGCATGATTGTTATGAGTTTCCTGTAGGCAAGTTTGATTCATGGAACGGGAAGCCTATCTTTGTTAAAGATACTCTATGAAACAACTTCTAATAACTGGTTTTCTGCTTCTTTGCCTGAATTCAGGTGCGCAGACATTTAACCAGAATACTTGTCAGGATACGACACTTATTTCTAATAATCCCTGCTATGGAACAAGCTACCAGCCTGTTTGCGGTTGTGATAATGTTACTTACAGAAATGAGTGCCTCGCATACGCCAACGGGTTGCTCAATTTCACTCAGGGCCCTTGCGAGTTCATGGATTTTGATTTTCTTCCCAATCCTGTCGCTACTATCGGACAGCTTCAGGTGAAAGTGGTTTGTAAAGGTATTACTGATATTAATGTGTGGATATTTGATACCTTTTTTCGTCAGAAATACTACGAAAGGCATCTTCAATTTCAGGAAATAGACCTGTACCCGGACGTCAGGGGATTTGGGAACGGTTTATTTTTTATTGTGGTTGAAGCCAATGGCGTCGTTAAAGTTAAACGCCTTCTTGTAAATCAGTTAAATTAAAGCCGGAATGAAGCATGGCAAATGCTTCCGGAATTTGGGAAATCAAATCACTGGTTATCATTGCATATTCAGTGAATTTTTGAGCGGCTATGTCTCCGGCTAATCCATGCAGATAAACGGCAATTATTGAAGCATCAGCCGGTTTATAACCTTGAGCTAACAACCCGGTAATCAAGCCGGTTAGAGCATCGCCTGATCCTCCTTTTGCCATTCCGGGGTTTCCCGTTGGATTAAAAAAGACCCTGGAATCAGGAAGGCATATCGCAGTTCTTGCTCCTTTTAAAACAATAATTATTGAATGCCGCTGAGCCAATTCGGAAGCTCTCTCAATTTGATTAATCCCTACTTCCTTTACACCACTTAATCTAAAGAATTCACCCGGATGAGGAGTTAGTATTGTGTTGGGCTTTAAAAATGCCAACCAGGTTTTATTTTCAGCTAAAATATTAATTCCGTCAGCGTCAATTACCATTGGTACTTGCGAATCCTGAATGAGTTGCTTTAAATAAGATTGTGTTTCTTTTTCGGTACCACAGCCCGGACCAAATCCTATTGAGCTGTAGTTTTCAATAGAGGATTTTCCTTTAATAATCTCATCTTCATCACTGGTTTGAAGCATAGCCTCTGGCAGTGCCGAATGAATAATATTAACAGCGCTTTTTGGCGCGAATACAGTGAGCAAACCCACCCCTGAACGAAGACATGCTTTTGCGGACAGCACTGCAGCTCCAACTTTGCCTTTGCCTCCTGCAGCAAT
>JAGQVC010000242.1 GCA_020438185.1 Bacteroidota bacterium | reverse complement strand
ATACGGCCCGTATTTACGGTGGTTCCGGAGAATTAAAGACTGAACGGGTTTTGGCGGCAAATTCTACTTACAACAACATCGCCGGGATTGGAATAAGTATTACTACAGGAGCTGTTTCTCCGGGTGCTACCATTATTGAACGCGGATTTGCTTCACAGGAGGCAGGAACGGTTAACAATAGTATACAACGCTATTTCGATATTGAACCAAGCACCAATGCCTCATTGGATGCAACCCTGCGAATGAACTATTTTGATGACGAACTAACCGATACCGACGGAGTTAATCCCAATGAAGTCGATTTGATTCCGTGGCGTTCCGAAGATTTAGGACTTACCTGGGAAGGACAGTTTTATCCGGCTCAGATTTCACGCGATGTGGCAGCAAACTGGGTTGAACTGAACCAAATTCCAGCTTTTTCCAGATGGACATTAAGTGATTGGCAAACCGAACCTCTTCCGATAGAACTACTTTCATTCACCGCGACAGCGGTTGAAGAAGCCGTGCATCTGGAATGGGTAACTGCCACAGAAACAAATAATGATTTCTTTAGCATAGAACGTTCGCAGGATGCCAAGCAGTTTGATGAGATTCTGAAGAAACCCGGAGCCGGAAACAGTGTGCTTCCTCTTGAATATGAAGCGTATGATACGGCTCCGCTGCAGGGGATTTCTTATTACAGGCTCAGGCAGACTGATTTTAACGGAACTTCTGAAGTGTCGCCGGTTGTGGCTGTTCGGTTTGATGGCCAATCCGATAAGTTGCAGGCATTTAGAAACGTTAAAGGCAGACTGGCCTTAAGATCGGAGCTTGAAGAAGGTGGAACCTATGCAATTGAGGTGTTTTCGCTGAACGGAAAACTATTGTACAGGAAAAAGCTTGCAGTATCAGAAGGACTCACGGTTTCCGATTCAGGATTTAAGCTTCCGGCCGATGCCATTTACCTGGTTCGGGTTACTGGTGTTGACAATGAAACGGTTAAGGTTTTCAAGCTATATTGATTTCCAAAGTCAAAATGAGGAAAGCCCCAAAACGCAATATAGCAAAATTGCTTTATTGCATTAATAAAATTGCTGTGTTTGAATTTTTGCGTAACTTAGTGCTTTAATAAGGAAGTCAAATGTCAGCTAAATCTAAACCATATCCCAAACCAGATTCCGGCTCGGGCTCCGGATATGTCAATGATTTTCAAAGCCTTGATTACAACAACAATCTCCAGCGAATGGAACACATTCGCCGTGGCATGGCGGTTTCTGTAATAGAAATCCTCAGCCGCGAGGCTGAGATTCCGGTAAGGCAAGTACTCGAATATCTCTCGATGCCCCAAACCACATACAACAAGAAAAAACGTGAAGGCGAAGCGCTTAGCACACGTGATACAGAGCTTCTTTTATCAATTCACGAACTTCTAAAATACGGTCTGGAGGTTTTTAATCAAGATGCCACTGCTTTTCACCGCTGGTTAAAGAAAAGCAATCCTTCTTTGGCGGGCTATGCTCCCGAATCTTTATTCGATACCCTTACCGGTGTCCGCGAAGTGCACAATAATTTGCAATCCATCGATTTTGGCAACTTCGCATAATGCTGGTTTACAGGATTGAACGTACAAAATACCTGTCGGATGTGCTGAGTGGGAGAGGGGCCGCGCTTTCGCGCGGAAACCGATGGAATAGTCTGAATACCCCAATGGTTTACACCTCGGGCAGTAAGTCACTTGCAATTCTTGAAGTGCTTACGAGAGTGGATCTGTTTGAAGACTTACCTGAGGATCGTTTATTGGTTTCAATCCGGATTCCAGAAACAATTGAGATTCTTGAAATAAACCCCGGGAAACTACCTCAATCCTGGAATCATTTCCCATCAGGTCCCGACACTCGGATTCTCGGCGATGAGTTTATTCGTAAAATGGAGATGGCTGTGCTGAAGGTACCAAGCAGTCTGGTTGAAGGGGAATTCAATTTCCTGATAAATCCTTTGCATCAGGATGTGAAAAAAATAGAAGTTGTAACGGCAGAGCCGCTTCACACCGACAGGTGGAGAAGGTGAACGAAACAAGTTTATTACAAGGCGGGAAAATCGGCCTTGAAAAAACAAAAGCCCCGAAACCGGGGCTTTTGTGCAATCTTAATTATTGAGAAATAAAGCCTCTTTTTCGCATTAATGCCTTTGTTTCCGGGTCTTTACCACGGAAATTCCTGTAACCGATTGCAGGATCTATCGTGTTTCCAATTGAAAACACATTGTCATAAAGTCTTTTTGCTACTTCTTTGTCATAAGGACCGCCTGCTTCGGTAAACGCCTCAAATGCATCAGCGGTAATAACATCCGACCACAGGTAACTGTAGTAGCCTGCCGAATAAGCATCAGAAGAAAATATGTGTGCAAAAGCCGGAGTTCGATGCCGCATGACCAGTTGGGGCGGCATATTAAGTTTTGCCAGTGTTTTACGCTCAAAATCGTCCGGGTCAATGTCGCCGTTCGGAATCAGGTGTATCATCATATCAACCATAGCACTGGCCAGGTATTCAGTCGTAGCATATCCTTCGTTAAATGTAGACGCTCTTTTTATTTTTTCCAGTAACTCTTTTGGCATGGGTTCCTGGGTAACAAAATGAATCGCAAAATTCTGCAATACCTCGGGAGTAGATAACCAGTGTTCAAGCAATTGCGAAGGGAACTCTACATAATCGCGTACTACCGATGTACCTGAAAGTGATTTATAATTTACATCGGAGCACAATCCATGCAGTGCATGACCGAATTCATGAAATAGTGTACTTGCATCGTCCCATGAAAGCAATACCGGTTTACCAGGTGCCGGTTTTACAAAATTTGAATTATTGGAAACAATAGTTGTGACAGTTTTTCCACCCATATGGTATTGATCCCGGTAATTATTCATCCAGGCGCCTGAGCGTTTTCCATCTCTAGCGTAAGGATCAAAATACCATAACCCGATATGCTTTCCGGCTTTTTTAACTTCCCAAACGCGGACATCTTCGTGGTAAACAGGAATATCTTTTAATGGATGAAAAGTGAGCCCAAACAATTGTTCCGCAACCCAAAACATACCATTCCTCAATTTCTCAAGTTGCAGATATGGCTTTATTTCGTTCTCGTCGAGATCGTATTTGGCTTTTCTAACCTTTTCGGCATAAAATAAATAGTCCCAGGGTTGTATCGGTTCATTTCTGCTGAACCGGTTCGCCATTTCCTGCATATCGGCAACTTCTGCCTCGACGCGTTTGATAGCTGGAGTCCATACAGACTCCATTAATTCCATCGCCCGCTGAGGTGTTTTAGCCATTGTGTTGTCGAGACGCCAGTGAGCATGTGATTCAA
>JAGQVC010000241.1 GCA_020438185.1 Bacteroidota bacterium | reverse complement strand
GTCGAAAATTGAGTGCTTTCAGACATTTCAGTCCAAAAATTCCTCTCATAATCAGAGCCGTGAATTCTGTAAAAATCAGGCTTAATATAAAACCGGGCTCCCAATAATTTCTCAAGCTCAGGATAAAACAGTTCAGACTCTTTTAAGAACTCATCCGAGCGCCATCCCTTTGTAATTCGTTTAAAAACAACCGGGTTCATCAGTCCGGCTGCTACCCGACTGGCGGCCTTTTCTTCCCTCCAATTATAAAGCATTATTGTTTTGCCTCTCTTCAAAAGCCTGAATGCCAGCGACATGCCAGCAAGCCCTCCTCCAACAATAATAAAGTCGCGTTGCACGGCCTAAAGGTACATGCTTATTTTTCATGGCTTAATGTGTGGTAAATGCTAAGACTGTATTTTTGGGGCATGCCTGCCTTCATAAAATACCTGCTTTTAATTCCATACTGGATTTGGCTCATACTCGTTTTCCTTTGCTTTCTGGTAAGCTCAGGTGTGCTATCAACATTGTTTATTGTTGTTTTAGGGAAGAAGGCACATCGCCCAACGATGACACTCTACAAGTTTTGGTCGACTGTGTTTTTTATAGCTGCCGGAATTCGGGTTATTCAAAAGGACCGTCATATACTCAGTAAAAACCTTCCTGCAATCGTTGTAGGCAACCATGGCTCCAATCTGGATATGTTTATCGGTGCTTTTTGTATGCCGACCAACATCAAACCTCTGGCAAAAGTTCAGCTGAAAAAAATGCCAATTTTGGGGTACCTGTTTTCTACTGTTTGTGTGCTGGTTGACCGCAGTTCCAAAGAAAGCCGCGATAAAAGTTCAAGAGCCATGATGGCAGAAATTCTGGCCGGAAATTCCCTGTTCATTTATCCGGAAGGCACACGCAACAAGGGAAATCAACCTGTGAACGATTTCTACGACGGAGCATTTAGATTCGCTATAGAATCGAAAAGGCCTCTGGTGGCCATGTGCACCATTAATGCACGAAACCTCGTGCCTTCAGAAAACTATTCAGTTAAGCCGGGCGTGATTACCGTTCAGTATCTGGGACCCTACGAAACCAAAAATCTGGAAAAGGAAGACCTGACAAAACTCAAACAACGCATACATCGCGACATGTTTGAAGCCATACGCAAGGGAGACCCAATGTTTGACTAACTGTTAAGGTGAAAAGGAAGTTTGGAAATAAAGACCGAAAAATCACATTTCTGTGTAACCGGGTGACATGATCGAAATACACCGGAAGTTATGCAATAAGCCCAAATTGAATTTAGCTAATGTTAACGGAAGTCACCTGTTCTTAAATATGTTTCCGGTGTCATAACCGACAACCTGCTTTCTTTATAATCTTTAACATTCCTTGTCACAATTACCTTAATCTCTTTGTCATATTGCGCTGAGAAATTCTGTATCGCATCTTCAAAATCTTTGAATTCTGAATTTAGAGCTTCTAAAATCGTTGTCTTATTTGTTGTCGCAATGTCGATTATATTGATAAGCATCTTCAATTTCTCAATCACCTTCTCGTGTTTGGCTGTCTTTCTCAGAAGATAATACACATTGCTTACAATCACTGGCGTCACAAAGCCCGCAACCATTTTCTTTTCGCATAACACCAAAAGTTTAGTGGCGTCTTCAGAAAATGGTTTTCTATCGAAAAAGAAATCAAGTATTATATCTGTGTCTATTAATATCTTTTTCACAATCACAGATATTTTTTAGATAAGCTTTCAGTTAGTTCTTTCTTGTAATCAAAATCCTTAGGTAGTTTAAATGAACCACGCAATTGCTTTATCGTTGGACTCAAGTCCCCCTCATCAATTTCCTTTTCGTCAGTCAATGCCCTGAGATAACTTTCTATTAAGTCAGATAGACTTCTTTCCCGATCTCGTGCATATCGTTTAGCCTTCTCGATTATTGATTGCTCAATCGTGAGTGTGAGTTTTGTATTCATGGCTTGCGCTTTCGACAAAAGTAATAAAATACACGTGTAAAACCAAGTTGTTTCTACACGTGTAGGTCAAAGGTGATTTCCGCTAAACAGATGATTGTCCTTGAAAGGCTTTCACAACTTCCCTCCAACAACGCAGGCTTTTTTAATTTTAACTCCTGCTCCTGCTAAATCGAAGGCTTCCAGATAAACAACATAAATACCTAAACGGGCCTTGTCATTGTCAAGGGTCTCTCCATTCCACGAAACCTTGCCCGCCGTTCCCATCAGCTGGTTGCGTACCAGTTCCTGAACCAGTCTTCCATTCGAATCGTAAATATTAATTGTGCCCGTAAAACCGGGCGAATCGAAAGCATACGAAATGGTTAACACATCATCGAAACCATCACCGTCGGGCGAAAAAAGCTCCGGTTCAACTGTAATGCTTCCAGCCTGTGCATCAGCCGTAAGGCTGTATTGGGAGTTTCTGTACCCCGGTGTTGCATAACCGGCGGTAGATGCGGCTGAATTCCAGTTGGTTCGGTCAGAAGCCGGGCGGTCAGGATTTATTCGTTCCAAACTAACGCCATCCAGATTATCAACCAGGGCATAATGCAACTCGGTATCGTAAACGAGCTCATCTATTTTAACCTGGTCAACAATTCTGGCCAGAGTTACAATTCCGTCATCGTTGTTGTACGACGGGAAATCGTCCATATCCAGAAATGCTGTCGGATCCTGCGTATAATATCGGCTTTTAACATCAGCACCGTCTTCCGAAAGCACCAAATACGATCCCGGAAACATCAAATAGCCTTCGGCTGAAATCAATTCAGCACCTTCAGCTACATCAAGTAAAGTATCCCATTTGCTAAGCTGCAATGAAGCTAAATCAATAACCTTGTTGGAACGGTTGTACACCTCCACGAAATCCACCCCGTCATCATATGGATTCGAAAGCACTTCGTTAATCACAATATCTCCGGTTTCGGCTGTTTCCGGCACCGCAAAACGACCGGTAACCTCAGCTGCAAAACTGTTTCCGGCACAATCATTCAGACTGGCGGCAATACTTAATTCATAGATGGTTCCAGTTTGAAATTGCGCATCAAACGCAAGTTTTGCTGATTTGTATGAGGGAGGGAATAATTCAATATAATTAGCTTGTCCAACCCCTTCTGACACGGTGTACAATGCAGGGTCGTTCATGGTTTCGGGAAGAATACTCTCTGTAAAGAAAACCCGGATGGTATCAGTAGAAATAACGATAATGCGCTCTATTGCAGGCTGTTCAACATCCTGCAGATTCTGAAATACCGAATTGCGCTTTCCGGGGGTTCCTCCACCCAATGCTTCAGACGCAATCCAGTTGCTTTGTCCATCACAAGGTTTATACGGACTAATCTGTTCCAGACTCCAGC
>JAGQVC010000240.1 GCA_020438185.1 Bacteroidota bacterium | reverse complement strand
TATTTGAATTGCTTAAGAAAACCATACGTCCCGAGTTTCTGAACCGAATTGACGACATAATTATGTTCCAGCCGCTGTCGCGTGAAAATGTGGAAGAAATTGTGAGACTTCAATTTAAGGGAGTGCAAAAAATGCTTCAGGAACAAGGATATAAAATTGAAGCAACCGAAGAAGCTATCGACTGGTTAGCTCAGTTAGGTTACGATCCTCAGTTTGGAGCCCGCCCTGTAAAGAGGTTATTTCAGCGCAAAGTTCTGAATGAATTAAGTAAACAAATTCTTGCAGGAACCGTGAGTCAGGACAAAACTATTGTTCTGGATATGATTGAAAACAATTTATTCTTCCGGAATAAAGTTGAGGAGGCAGTTTAAAACAGGTAATAAGCTGATTGAAAAAATGCCTTAAATCACTGGT
Organism: Bacteroidota bacterium; assembly: GCA_020438185.1. Classification (GTDB taxonomy): domain Bacteria; phylum Bacteroidota; class Bacteroidia; order M30B66; family M30B66; genus M30B66. The sequence continues at coordinate 2,953 of JAGQVC010000240.1, read as the reverse complement.
TTTGATTAAGAAACGAAAGCCTCCGCGAGTTCATTTGCGGGGGCTTTTATTTTTAAATCAGGTTAATCTAACCGAATTATTTAATTATTAATTTCCCGCGTTTTAATGTTTTATTTCCGGCATTTATCGAATAAATATAAATACCTTCTGCTAAATTATTAATTGAATAGGATTTTGTGTTTTCTTTTTGAATCTCATTCAGAATAATCCGACCTGAAAGGTCGTACAATATTACATTTAATGCATGTTTTGGAATCTCAGAAACCTGAATATTCAAATAACTGCTTGCCGGATTTGGGTAAACACTTATTTGAGGCAATTCAGTTTGTTCAATTGAAACCTGTTGCTGCAAATCGGAAAGACGATACTGACTAAAAAAGCGCCAGATTTCTGCAGACGCACTAAAATCCATGTTGGTGGTATTCAAATTAACTATCGCTCCGGGCCAGGAATGGTCGCCCCCGTCTATTTTGTAAAACTCTACAGTTGCCGGTGTTCCCAATGCCTGCCAAACAAAATGGGTAGCTGTGCAATTATCAGAAATATTTACATCGGGCACTTCATCAATATCTGGTAGTGGAAAACACAGGTTGTGAGTGTACCAGTGAACAATTACACTGTCAACAGGCGCAAATACCACATTGCCATTATATGGAACAGTGCCGTCGGCAGTGCCGTGAATATGCATAACCGGAACGGGTCGGGGCGGGCTGCAGTCATTAATCCGGAATACATTCATTGAGCCTGTAACCGATGCAACAGCTGTAATTTTTGATGAAAGCAGACAAGCCAGGTCATAACTCATAAAGCCGCCATTGCTCATTCCCGTGCTGTATATGCGGTCAGCATCGATGTTATATTGGGAAGAAAGAAAGGTGATAAACTGATCAAAAAAGGAAATATCATCTGTAGTTCCGATTCCGAAATTGTTCCAGCTTAATGTGCCAACCAGGTCGGGCGTTCCATCGGGACAGGCAATAATAAAATTCGCAGTATCAGCTATACTTCTGAAATCGCCGTAGAATAATTGTTCCAGGCTGTTCGAACCATATCCATGGAGATTAAAAAGCAAGGGTACAGATTCACTGCCATCGTATGAAGCCGGGATGTATAATCGGTAAGTTCTGTTTAATCCATCAATTGCAAGTGAATCATATATATATTCTTGTGCACTTACTGTTTTGCCGAGAAACAGACAAAAACATCCTGCAAGAATTGCAGAAATGAAATTAAATTTAAGCATAGGGCAAGTTAGGGAAAACTACCGAACCTTGCTTCGGCCTTAGGGGTGAACCATGGTTAAAGTATGCGTACTTCAGCTGTGATAGCATCATCAGACACTAAAATTGGAGTGAATCCAATAGAATGGAAAAACGTATATTTACCAACCAAATCAAACAGGAGCATGTATCGTCCACGCCGGAATGTAGTTACACTGGGGGAGTTTATTATTGACCGCCAGGCCGATTTTCCCTTTGCAAAAGGAGAGCTTTCATCGCTGCTTTCAGACATAAGTATAGCAGCTAAAATCGTCAATAACGAAGTAAACAAAGCTGGTCTGGTTAATATTCTTGGTGAAGCCGGAGCGGAGAACATTCAGGGTGAAAGTCAGAAAAAACTGGATGTTTTTGCTAATGATCAGTTTCTTGCAGCACTCGCCTCCGGCGGAGAATGTGCCGGTGTAGCTTCTGAAGAAAACGATGAAATCATTTTGTTCGACGGGCCTTCATCGCAGGGTAAATACATTGTAGCTATGGATCCGCTGGATGGATCTTCGAATATTGACGTTAATGTTTCTGTAGGTACTATTTTCTCCATTTACAGGCGAAAAACCAAAAACGGTCCTGCCACGGTTGAAGACTTTTTGCAATATGGTTCAGATCAGGTAGCGGCCGGATACATTGTTTATGGTTCATCAACCATGCTGGTTTACACAACCGGGAACGGAGTTAACGGCTTTACGCTTGATACTTCGATTGGGGAATTTTGTCTTTCGCATCCGAACATGCGAATTCCGGGTGGAGGGAATATTTATTCTGTGAATCAGGGAAATTTCGTTCACTTTCCGGAAGGAGTTAAAAAGTACATCAAAAGCCTTCAGATAGATGACAAGGCTAATAAAAAACCATATTCATTAAGATATATAGGGTCACTCGTAAGCGACTTTCATCGCAATCTGATTAAAGGAGGAATTTATATTTATCCGACTACACTTGCTTCTCCAAAGGGGAAATTACGCTTGATGTACGAATGCAATCCAATGGCCATGCTGGTTGAGCAGGCTGGCGGTAAGGCAACAGATGGTTTTAATGATATTCTGGAAATTAAACCAACTGATATTCACCAGCGGTGTCCTTTGTATGTGGGGTCATCATCTATGGTAGATGAGGCAATGCAGTTCCTTAAGGAATATAGCAACGAGAATATGGAACCTCAGTATGAGGTGAATAAAAAGTAATAGTTTTGGGATTGTACTTTCACAGGATTGGCAACAAAACTGTAAAAGTATAATGTTGTATATTTTAAGCGGAATCAAGGTTGTAATTAGCCGATTTCAACACGAATTTTAATCAGTTAAATCTCATTTAATTTAGCAATGGCAAAAGAAATATTCATCGAGAAATCAGTTCAGATTAATTGTAATTCTTCATCCGTATTTGATTTTGTAAAATATGCAGTTAATATGGAGAAGTACAGTGTGTGGAATATGGCAGACCCAGATAAAAAGACCGAATACACAGGAATTGACGGAACAGTTGGTTTTATTTACAGATGGGATAGTAAAGTAAAAAATGTTGGTGCCGGAGAACAGGAAATAGTCAAAATTGACACAGGTAAATCAATTGAATTTGCGTTGCGTTTTGAGCGTCCGATGAAGAATACCGGTAGTTCAAAAATTACGGTAAGAACTGAGGGCGAAAATACATCCCGGGTTATTTGGGAATTCCGTGGG
>JAGQVC010000239.1 GCA_020438185.1 Bacteroidota bacterium | reverse complement strand
GCGGCGGACTTAAAACACTAAGCTTTTGCTTCGCAAAAACTTGTGTTTTATAGCATCAGCAAATCAACACACCAGCATCCTCCTGCGGCGGACTTAAAACACTAAGCTTTTGCTTCGCAAAAACTTGTGTTTTATAGCATCAGCAAATCAACACACCAGCACATTAGCACATCAACACATCTTCTTCGGATCTACCCATTCCGTAAACTGCTCATCGGTTACAAGCCCAAGTTCAATGGCAACCTGACGAAGTGTTTTGCCTTCCTTGTGAGCTGTTTTGGCAATTTTAGCAGCGTTTTCGTAACCAATATGTGTGTTAAGTGCCGTAACCAGCATCAGCGAATTTTCAAGGTGTTGCTTAATTACCGGCAAATTGGGTTCAATCCCCATTGCGCACTTATCGTTAAACGATACGCAGGCATCGCCGATTAATCTTGCGCTTTGCAACACATTGGCAGCAATCACGGGCTTAAACACGTTTAGTTCAAAATGTCCGGTTGCACCGCCAACCGAAACAGCCACATCATTTCCCATTACCTGGGCTGCAACCATTGTTAGCGCTTCAGGTTGGGTTGGATTCACTTTTCCGGGCATAATTGAAGAACCCGGTTCATTGTCGGGAATAATAATTTCACCAATTCCGGAGCGCGGCCCCGAACTCAGCATCCTGATGTCGTTTGCAATTTTCATGAGCGACACAGCCGCACGCTTAAGCGCGCCCGAAAGCTCAACCATGGCATCGTGTGCTGCCAAAGCCTCAAACTTGTTTGGAGCAGTTACAAACGGGAACCCTGTTGATTCGGCAATCTTTTTTGCAACCAGCACATCATAGCCTTTTGGCGTATTTAAACCGGTTCCTACTGCCGTGCCACCCAATGCCAGTTCACGAACCATCTCAAGCGCAGAACGAACAGCGCGCATCGAGTTATCGATTTGCTGCACATAACCGCTGAATTCCTGCCCAAGTGTGAGCGGAGTGGCATCCATAAAATGCGTACGGCCTGTCTTTACAATCTCTTTAAAAGCTTCGCTCTTTGCTGCAAGCGTAGCTCGCAGCTTTTCCATGCCCGGCAGGGTAACATTCATTACCTGCGTATACGCTGCAATGTGCATGGCTGTAGGGAACGTATCGTTGCTCGACTGCGATTTGTTTACATCGTCGTTTGGGTGAAGAATTTTTTTGTCATCCGTTAGAGCGCCACCATTTAAGACATGTGCGCGATACGCAACCACTTCATTTACATTCATGTTGCTCTGTGTACCCGAGCCTGTTTGCCAGATTACCAGTGGAAACTGGTCATCCAGTTTTCCTTCCAGAATTTCGGCACAAACTGTTTCAATCAGTGCGCATTTATCGGCACTTAATACACCCAAATCGCGGTTAGCCTGTGCTGCGGCTCTTTTAAGGTGCGCAAAAGCATAAATTATTTCCTTTGGCATGCTGGCCTCCGGCCCGATGCGGAAATTATTTCTTGATCTTTCAGTCTGGGCACCCCAGTATTTATCAGCCGGAACCTGCACAGTTCCCATTGTATCGTGTTCGGTACGAAATGACATAGATTTGATTTTGAGTGTAAAAACATCGCCCGAAAGGGCGGTGCAAAATTAGAAAAGCCGCATTGAGTATCAAACGAATCACACGAGTAAATGATGATTCATGCAAAGCCTGTTTGAACCATTGCTTACTTTTATCATAACGATTGCTCCATGCACAAAACACTTCCCGTAACAATCCTGATGCTGCTTAGTTTTTTTAACCTACAGGCTATCAGCGATAAGGAACTTTCTGAACTGGTTTTTCAATCCGACTATATCGCACTTGTGCAGCTCCCCCAAACGCCAGTTGATTCACTGGCATACATGGTTCACGATTTGGGAACCACCTATTACGAAAGTGCGTTCAAGCCAATCCGGGTTTTTAAGGAAAACATCTCCCCTGTCACTCATCAGTACATGTTTATTCATCATGGTTACGATAAACCGGGTACAAATCTGTACGCGCCCGGAATGCGATGTTACCTGTTTTTAAGTAATGGTCTGCCAAAAGCAATGCACGGTCGCATTTCTCTGCTATCGCAGGATGCCTACCCGGGAGCTTTAACTTTACTTAACGGAGGCCTGCTGCCCCAATCGGAAATGAGTGAGCACCGACTGGCAGAATACACCCGTCAGAGTGAGTTTGCCAGGCATGCACGATTGGGTAACATCAAAGCGCTAAAACGTTACGTTAACGAATTCATCAGCGACCGAAACAAGAAAAACCTGTTGGACAAAACCTATCAGCCAAACCTCACTGACTGGTTACTTTCCTTTTCCGGTATTGACGGCGTTATGGGCGATTCCTGTGCAATTCATATTTCAATCTGGCCCGGTTGGACTGATACCTATTTCTGGGTGAACACACCAAAAGGGAAAAAGGAATACGCGATTACTATTCAGCACGGGCGAACTTCAAGGTTTCCATTGCCCAAACATGTCAGAAATGATTGGGTTCTCAGCAGCCTTGTCCAGGCTGAAGGTGCCTGTGATCAGGTGTTACAACGTTGCGCAGAATACCGTAAAAACGAAAAAATTGATGCCTACAATAACCTGATTCAGCTTCGGATAACTGAGGGGAACCTCAACTGGTCGGTTTACGATGCGCCCTTACACAACGAATGTGTGGATGATATGATTCGTTTTGAACTGAGTTTGACTAATACCGGCGATTCTGCCATGTATGTCCGATGGCCGGGTAATCAAAATTACGGGGCTTCCCTGTTTAGTTTTTACCTCATCAACCCGGATACGCGTCAGGAATTTCCTGTGTATGCAAACCAAACCTTATATAATATGTATGAAGCCAGACCGCCTGAAAACACGCTGCTTGCAGCAGGAGAAAGGCTTTCAGCAACGTTCAGTATTAACGATCCGTTTGGTGCTTACAGTTCCTATTTTTCAAACTTCCGGTATTCGGCGCCTTTTAAGCAGGCTTTACTGAAAGCTGTTTACAAACCTTATCCTGAGGCAGTAAGCGACAGTGTTTGCTGGTTTCCATCGTTTGACAGCCTTACTGCATATTCCGGCTACAAATACAAAACAGCTCCGGCAGTTTACGACAGTGCGCTGGTCAGCGGAAAATTGATTGATTCCTATTACTCATATATAAATGAATATGGTCAGACCGGCTTTTGCCACGGAATAATGGAAGTTTTGCAGGATAATGAATTGCTGCAATTGCATAAGGGAGATACAATCGCCTGGAAAATTCCTCTTTCGCCTGAAGAACTTGCGGGCGCTGAATTCAGACCTCCCTTTCCATTTGAAATTATGAAACCCGGCGACGAAATTGAGGTGTGGTTATTAAACTCCGCCAAAGGCGGAAAAATAA
>JAGQVC010000238.1 GCA_020438185.1 Bacteroidota bacterium | reverse complement strand
TTTTCATCAGAATTTCTGTTTTTCCGAAACGCTCGCCGATTATGCTTCAGCCAATCCGGGTGACTCGTTGTTTAATGCAATTACCGCCACAAATGGCGGTATGACGGTTGAGATCCTGGACGGGACGCTTCATATGAAACGAACCGGTAATTCAGGAACAGCTGCAATTGCATCAAGAACAACCAATTTCGCAGATAATCCGGCAACGATGGTTTGTTCATTTGACCTCACGGTTGATGACCTGGACGAATACATGGGTAACGCCGTTGTTTTTCAGGTAGGAGAGGGATTTGGAACAGTAATTAGTTCGGAAAATGCCAGTAAGGTATTTTCACAGTTTGCCATTGCAACCAAAAACGATCAAACGTGCCGGATTAAAGACCTGCAAACGAATACTGAAATGACAGACGTAATTACCGAAGGCACATATAAGGTGCTTTGGGTAATGAACCGCTCTGGTGCCGATTTTACATATAACACGCCTGTCGGCGGAACCCAGACGGTGGGTAACAACCGAATTGATATTTGGGTTGGAACAGTTCAGGTTATGGATGAAGCTCAGCCGAATACTTCATCCAAAAAACTGCAGGATTTTAAAATCTGGTATAATAGTGCAGCACATATCAATGTGAAGATGGATAATTTTCATTTTTCACTCGGAGGAACAAACGCTCTCGGGTATGGAACGCCTGAATGCGCCGGACCGCTTGATATTGCTCAGCAAGACGATGAAAATGAGGAAGAAGATCCGGCTGGAATGCTTTTCCACCAGAACTTCTGCTTTTCCAATACACTAAGCGATTATTATAATATTAATGGTGGCGACACCCTGTTTAACAGCATTTCCGCCTCCGGCGGAAGTATGCACATGAATATTGAAGATGGTGCCCTTCATTGGTATAAAACCGGAAATTCAAGTCACTCAGGAATTGCAGTACGTACAATTGATTTAGGAAATCCGAATACGATGGTGTTCAGTCTGGATTTAACACTGGATGATATTGATGAATATGTAAGTAACGGTATGATTTTCCAGATTGGAGAAGGTTTTAATACTGTAGTTAGCAGTGAAAACAACAGTAAGGTATATTCTTCTTTCGCTATTCGTGAAAATAACTTTGGAGGCTTTCAGATTGTTGATTTGCAAAGCGGTTCAACCATGCCTGCAACGTTTAGCGAAGGCACTTTCAAAATCATCTGGGCACTCAATAAATCAGGCAGCGATTTCAGCTATCCTTCGCCTGCCGGCGGAACAAGCACTGTGGGCAACGGCAAAATTGACCTCTGGTTTGGAACTACTCAGGTAATGGATGAGAAATTACCTGTTACTGCCGCAAAAGGATTGAAAAACTTCAAAATCTGGTATAACAATGCCTGTCACATGGATGTGCTGATGGATAATTTCCATGTTAGTCAGACCGGTCTCGGTGCACTTACATACGGAACTCCGGAATGTGGTCCACCCTATGTTGCTCCTGAAGAAGAGGAAGAAATTACCATTGGAACCGGCGGTGATTACCCAAGTTTTACCAACTCAGGCGGGGTGTTTGAATACCTCAATAACCTGGGCGCAATCACAGAGAATATCACACTTTCAGTTGTTTCGGATATTACAGATGAATCAGGTGAAAACATGCTGAATCAGCTTACCGGAATGGATCAGTATCACATTACTATTCGTCCTTCTGCTGCAGAAATGCGCAATGTTGAAACGGTTACAACTCCCAGCTCAAATGGATTATTTGTTTGGAATGGTGCCGACAACATGATAGTTGACGGACGCGCTCCCGGTGATAATTCGGAAGGCGAATCGGTTCAGCGTTATCTGACACTAAATTATAAAAAGACTACAGGTCCGACGGTTTATATGTTGAATGGAGCATCCAACAACATTTACAGATACGTAAATATCAGAGGTAACTCCAAAAGCATTTCCCACGCAGTGGTATTTATCGGAGCCGCCGGCAGCACTGCAAACAGCGACAATACTGTTGAGTATTGCCATATTTTTAATTCAACTTATTATCCTCAGCACGGAGTGCTTGTTGACGGAACATCCGGACTTGAAACATCGAACACGGTTGTCCGGAATAATCACATTTACAATTTTCAGCGCGCGGCATCCAGCTCCGGAGGTATAACCGTTGGAAACAACATACGCAGCTTAACAATCGAAGGAAACCATCTGTATCAGGTGGATGCATTGCAATCAGGCAGTTCGGCTACTTACGTATCCATTATCGCAGCCGGAAGAGCCGGAGCTGCAATTTCGAATGTTGACTCGCTCATTATCCGTAATAATTACATTGGTGGTACAGCGCCTTATGCCGGTGGAAGCGCCTGGACTATGGCAACAACGTCCAATATGCCGATGCGCATACGAGCAATAGATATTCGGAACAGTGCAGGTTATGCGCTTGTGGAGAATAATGTGATTAACAATTTCTACATGCCTTTCACGCGCACCAGCAACACAAACGAGTATGGCTTTAAAGGTATCTATATCAACTCGGGAAATGCCGATGTATTAAACAACAGAATCGGTTCGTCCGACTCATTGGTTTTTGCGAGCACTTCAAATAATACAGCCGGGAAAATACAGGCTGCCGGAATTGAATTCGCCGGAACAGGCGGTAGTGTGGTTGGAAATACAATCCAGGGAATGGTTGGAAATGTTACCGGCGGTGGTACTTATGGTATCGCCCTTTCAGGTATAGTTATTTCAGCCGGCTCGGCTGATGTTGAAGTAAGAGACAATGTAACCGGTAGCAGAACCAATGCAGCTTCGTTCAGGATTAGTCCGAATGCCAAAGTAAACAGCATTGAAGGTATTTTGGTAACCAACTCCGGGAACAATCGGGCTTTGATTCATGATAACTTTATTGGCGGCCTCCGGGATTCAAGCTCATCAACAACTTCCTATGTTCGTGGTTTAGCCATGGAAGGAACTTCGGGGCTTGAGTTTTACAACGATACAATTGCCGGCATTTTCTCGCTCAATACTAACTCTACATGGGGAACCGGACAAGGCGTTTCAGGAATTTACCTGACTGCTCACAACCATGAAGCGCTGGTGCATAATAACTTAATTTACGATGTTATTGCAGGAGCTACTTCAAGCCAGAAAACACATGCTTCGGGTATTACAGCAGCCGGTTCAGATCATGCAAAAATTTATTCAAACCGTATTTATTCAATTTCCAATGCTTCATCGCGCGTTAACGCGCAAGGTCCGACTGCAGCAGGAATTAATACGGGTGATAAGGAAACCGGGCAGGTTAGTATTTATAACAACATGATTACGCTGGGATTGCTTGCCGACGGTTCGAATGATTCAAGAAAAACAGCCTTTATGGGTGTGTGGGATTCGAACGACGCTCGCAGCGCTCCATTGCAGGT
>JAGQVC010000022.1 GCA_020438185.1 Bacteroidota bacterium | reverse complement strand
TAACTTGTGGATGTAGGAGGTAATAATGGCTCAATACCGGTGTTATCAACGCAATTGCATTCATAATCTTTAGTGCAGGATGAAAGCGTAACAATCATCATTAGTGACATGGGCAAAATCAACTTCTTTTTCATATGTATTCTGTTAAATCAACAAGAATAATAAAAAAGAGAATTCGGGGCTTCCGGGACCTGCTTAATATTTAGCTTTAAAAGAATCCTTCTGCAGGATAAATGAATCTTCGCATGTTTGCGAAATAAATGACCTTTGATTATTGATCAGAAGATAAAATTCATTTAGAAGGAATATTGTACAATAAGATTGTAATTGAATAGATCAACTTTATTATAAACATATTTCAGGTTGCCGCCGGTTTCTCCTAATCCTTTTTTATAAACCGTTAACAGCATCAGTTCCAGTCCTTCCATAAACCCTTTGGGTTTAAATTTAACTTCAGCTATATAGTGGTAATACGAAGGGAACCCATATTTATTTAGTGAGGCATTTTTAGGGTCAGGTAAATCGTATCTCCCGGCTCCCACTCTTGCAAATAATGGCAATTTCTTGTGTTGGGCAGATAAAACCAGATTGATTGCTTTAATATCTCCGTAACCCTCGTTTCGTTCGCGTGGCATAAATGTGAAAAAAGGATCCCTGCCCCATTCGCGAGGCATCAGAAACCGACCGGTACTTCCAATATTTGTATAATTTAATTGAATAGCCCAGCGATTGGGTTTTCTATATTCAAGCCTTCCTCCAAATATATCTACGTAGCTTCCTTTTTCAGCATAACGTAGCGATGCTTCTCTGTTACCGCCATCCCCAAGAGTATTCTGCCTGATGTATTGTGCACCCAGAAATAATTCAGTTTTTTCAGCTTTAATCGTCCATTCAGGCTGAAACATCATTGTATTGTTCACATTTTCAAAATACTGATTCCAAAGAAACAATCGTACGCTTTTCACTGGCTTGTATTCTATTCCTGCATAATGAAGCCATTTGCTTTTAACCTGCTGTGAATATTGCGAAGGTGAGCCATCTGCTGACAGTCCTTCGGGATAAATACCGACTGAATTACCGATCTGAAACCACTTAACCGTGCTTCTAGGAGAGGCCCCGTAAAGCCATCCTCCATGAAATTTTAAATGATTGCCCGAACTGAATGTACCTGTTATTCCTTCAACAAGAGTTGGGCGCATTCTTCCATCCTGTGGATTTATAAATACTGAATTTATATGTTGCTTCCCAAACTTGAGTTTGAGCCCTTTGTATTTGTATTGAATATTTAAATCCTCAAGTCGGTCCAAATCGTGGTGATTGTGGGGGTTCTGCACATCAAAAAGACCAATTTCATATCTGTTTCTTTGTCCGGTTATTGGATCTTTGGCAGCCAGATTACTTGAATTCAGATTGTAAATAAAAAAACCACTCATGGTAATTGTAAAACCATAGAATTGTGGGGAACTGTAACCAATGCCCATCCCAAATGCATGTGCATGTGAATCTGTTAATCCATGCGAATTATCAGTTGCCATGAAAAAATATCTGCCATGCCCTTCAAATTCTCCTTTTCGAAAAAAGTCAGCAACATTTTTATACGTATGATTTGAGTCTGAATGAAATTCAGATTTTTCTGATGTTGCTGGAATTACGTGATTATCTTCCTGCTGAGCTTGAATAGACGCTGAAAAAAAACCTGCAATAAGGATCAGAATAAATCTGATTTTTTTATAAATAATTGATGCTTTTGTTGCAGCGCAGGACTGGTCGATGAAAAATGGCAATCGGTTCATTTATTATTCGGCAAATTATGAATCCGCTTCTTTTCAGGTAATTTTCTGATTTAATATCCTGCTTTAATGTAAGACCAGCCTTGTTCCTGCTTCATGACAATTTCAGCAATTCCCATCATTACGAAATCAAGTCCCGGAATTATCTCTTCAACTGGGATTTGTTTAGCTTTTAACGTGTTTTCGCAAGCAACAAAACGTACTGTTGAACCATGATACTTCTTAATGGATTCAGCTTGAGTGCTTTTGCCTGACATCAGCATCTGGATACCCGGACCGTGACAAACAACCTCTATAAAAACCGAATCTTTCCAGCCTTGTGTAAGGTTCGAAATTTGTTTCATGAGTCCTTTGTGAACCTCGGGATCACTACTTGTTAATTGCATAACAATCTTATGAGGATATACGGAGGGGTCAGCTTTTTGTCCAAACAATACAGCTGGAAATAAAAGTAATACCAGAAGAAAATTTTTCATCGCTAATTATTTTAAAGCGGTTTGATTGTTATGTGATTTTTTCCAGTCATCAATTGGTTTATAAGGACCATATTTATGCTGAGATTCAGGGAATGGGTCTGCATAAGGACCAAATGGATGATCTATTGGCTTTTTAGAAATATCCGGCCAGTCATTGCTTAAGTCTTTTTCAGGCCTTGGCCTGGAATTAACATAAGCTGCAACATCCCATGCTTCTTCATCACTCAAAACAGGAAAAGCAAACGAAGTTCCGAATGGCATATTCGCTTTTACGTAACCGGCAAAATTTGACATTCTGTATAAGCCGGCGCCAGTATTATAACTGTGTTCACCCCAAAGTGGGGGATACTGATATTCTTTATTGTCAGCTTTTAGAACACCTTGTCCATCAGCCATATGACAGGACATGCATTTTTCTGAATAAACTTGCTCCCCATGAATCGGGTCTGCAGCTCTTTCCAAAAATTCAGGTTTTTTAATACCTGCACCTGTAGGCTTTTTACCTTTTGGGATTCCCTGTCCTATCCAGTTCATATTAGCAACTATTGCCTGCATTTCATCACTGTCAGGATTTAGTGTTTTTCCGTTCAGAGAACGCTCAAAACAGTCGTTTATCCTTTTGGGAATATCTTCCATTTGACCGCTGCGGGCTCTTTTCTTAGGGTAGGTAGATGCTACTGCAGAATAATTATTACCCCACATTACAGTACCTGCTTCCAGGTGGCAATTCTGGCAATTCAGACCATTGGTGGTTTGTGAAATACTTCCGTTGGGTCCAAAATATGCCGAAGTGTGCATAATAATATCTCTTCCCTTTAAAATCAACTGTTTATTCAAATTACTGTCTAAAGCCGATACATGAGGTGCGTACCAGTAAGCAGTGTCAGTATTCTGATTTTGAGTGACATTCCCATCTCGCGAATCCAGATAATTCAGGGAAAGCCAAAGCAGAGATACAGTAATAAGTCCTACGATTATCAGAATTATTCTGTTCATACAAATTAATTTATCTTAAGATTTGCTTTCCCGCCGCATTCCAAGCGGAAATTCCTCCCTGTAAGTCCGCCAGTGAATTAAAGGAATTATTCTTAAGTTTTTGCAAAGCCTGTCCACTCCGGTTGCCAGATGCACAATAGATTAATACATTTTTATTCTTTCCGGCTTTCTCAATAGAACTAACGAAATCAGGCGAATAAAAATTAATATTGATTGCATTTTTTAAATGCCCCGCAGCAAATTCCTGGGGAGTTCTGATATCAACTATTATCGTTTGTTCATTAGCTGACTTTTTTTCAAATTCATCTGGGTTTAATCGTTGAGTTTGTGCAGAACAGGATGCCACAACAGTGATGAAAAGAATTATACCGGAAATTAAATTGAGTTTCATAATTAAAGGTTTATTAGTGAGGAAGACGAGGTCTGAAGAAACTGTAGACCCAGGTGCCTGCCAGTGCACTCAAAATGACAACAAATACAGGCATAACACCTGATCCTAGCAAAGCATATAAAGGACCCGGGCAGGCACCGGACAAGGCCCAGCCCATGCCGAAAATTAATCCGCCATAAATCGCTCCTTTATTGAATTTCTTGTCAGGTACAATTATCTCCTCCCCATTGAGTGCTTTTATTCCGGATTTTTTTAGAATAAAAAGGGAAATCATTCCAACCAGTATTGCTGATAAGATTATTCCATACATATGAAAACTTTCAAAGCGAAACATTTCCTGAATCCGGAACCAGCTCACTGCCTCACTTTTAGTGAGGATAATTCCGAACATGGTTCCTGCAAATAAATAGGTCAGATATTTCATATTAAAACAGCGAATAAATTAAGGGCGCAATAAAGTGAGTCATTAATAAGCCTCCGATAAAAAAGAAAATAACTGCAATCAGCGAAGGCCACTGTAAACTTGATAATCCCATAATCGCATGACCGGAAGTACATCCGCCGGCATATCGGCTTCCAAACCCTATCAAAAAGCCACCCAGCACAAGAATTAGTAGCCCTTTTAAGGAGAAAACCGTTTCCCAATTAAATAATTCTTCCGGAACCAGTCCTTCAAAATTATTAATGCCTAATTTCTGAATATCAGTTTTTGCCTTTTCTGATATTTTTATTGGTTCTCCATTATTTAATAAATTACCCCCAACAAAGCCTCCGATAAGTATTCCCAATGCGAAAATAAGATTCCATGTTTCAGCTTTCCAGTTGTATTTTAAGAATGGAATGCCGGCAGGTAAAATTGCGGCACAGGTGTGCCTGAGCGATGAAGAAATTCCAAGCATTTTATTCCCCACAATCAGAAGAAAAGGAATGCTCAAACCAATGAGTGGTCCACTCACATACCAGGGCCACGGTTCTTTAATCCAGTCAATCATTTTTTTACATGTATCGGAAAAGTTAATAATGGTTTTTCAGCATGGTTAATCAGGTCAGCTGAAATACAGCCTTGCAGAAATCGGGAAAATCCGGTTCTCTGATGCGATCCAATCATCAGAATGTCGACTGACTCTCTGGCTGCAAACCGAAGAATTCCTTCCTCGACATTGTTTGCATTGTAAACATGATATTCAGCGCCTTCAATTCCATGGGATTTTGCAAAGTTCTGCATGTGATCAATTGCATCTTTATCTGCAAGGAAATTATCGGGAGTATTTATTCGTAGCAGACAAATTCTTGCACCAAATGTTTTTTGAAGTGCCAGTGCAGCATTACAATTCGGAATTTCATCCTCCTGAAAAGCACTCACCAAAGCAATTTTACGGAAATCATGTCCGTGTTCATCAGATTTTATTGTGAGAACCGGGGAACTGGAATGCATTGCTACCCATTCGGTGTGCGAGCCGGTAATTTTATCCTTATAATTATGCACTCCATGCGAGCCCATAATAATTAGGTCAGCGCGCACTTCACAAGCATATTTTACGGATTCTTCATTTACGTTGCCAAATTTCACCCGGACAGACGATTCAAAATCTTTGTTTTGCTGCCAGCTATTTAACTTCAGTAAAGCTTGTTCTTTTTTCTCTCTTGGCACCGAATTATCCATTTCACAATCGTCGAGTAACTCGCCCTGGTTGTCTAATAATACGTGCGAAGGCAGATTTACCACATGCAATAAATTGAGCTTTGCACCGGTTTGTCTTGCAATTCTTTCCGCAACCTCTGTAGCATATTCCGAGAGGCTTGTGAAATCGGTCGTAAGCAGAATGGATTTAATCATTTTTCACAGGTTTTTTTCTGAACATTCCCGGAACAAGTGTTCCCATGAAAGCGAAATAAAGGGTACTGTTTACGGGGGATCCGGTAATGGTGCAGCCATTCTCACATCCATAAAAATAATACCAGGCGTATCCTGCTATTCCACCAACGATGGCACCGATTATCACATGCTTAATTTTCATTTTTTAAGTTCAGATTTTAGCCCTCAAACTATTCCATGGGCCTCCATTATAAGCTTCTATACCGGCTGATTTTAAAATGCCTTTTGCCATTGAGCTTCTGGATCCGCTGCGGCACACGGTTATAACTGGTTTTCCTTTACTTTTAAGTTCCGATACCTTGTTTTTTATTTTGTCAACCGGAATATTTATTGAGCCCTTTATGTGGCCACCCTGAAATTCTGCAGGTGTTCTTACATCAATTATTACCGCTCCGCGGGATACCAATTGTTTGTAATCAGTATCCGAACCCATTAATTTTTTTATAAAACCGAGCATGAATTAATTTTTTTGAAGTTCAAAAAGCAAATCATAAACAGAACCGCCATTGTATACATCCTGCATTCCGGCTTGTTTCAGAATTGAAACGGCCATCCCGCTGCGGGCGCCGCTGCGGCAATAACAAAGAACAGGAGCATTCATGCTTTTAATTTCATCAATCCTGTTGGCAATTGTTTCTACAGGAATATTAATTGCTTCCGGTAAATGTTCAGATGCAAATTCACCCGGACTTCTAACGTCAATAATTTTTGTTGCGGGATCATTTAGTAACTGCTGAATTGTTTTCATTTTTTTGAGATTTGGAAAAAATTTTTCAAAGACGCTCCCTGCATCGGGTCCGGTTGTTTACCGAACCCGGATGTAAAGAGATTAAATTCTGAATTTATTTTTTAGAGCAAAGTAGTTGGACAAACGTAGTCAGTAACAGGAATGCTTCCCTGTTCCTTAATCGCTTTAAATCCACCTTTTACATCAATTAAATTGTCGTAACCGCGCGCTTTTAAAATTGAAGCGAAAATCATTGAACGGTAACCGCCGGCACAATGCACATAGTAGGTTTTATCTTTTGAAAGTTTCATCATACTATCATTGATGAAATCAAGAGGTGCATTAATTGCATCCGGAATATGCTCACTCGCATATTCGCTGTTTTTGCGCACATCCACGATTTCTGCAGATTTATTCTTTACCACGTCGGCCAGCACATTCGCATCAACAGATTCAATAGTATCAATTTCACGATTATCTGCTTTCCACGCTTCAAATCCGTTCTCAAGAAAGCCAATAGTATAATCGTACCCTACACGTGCCAAACGGGTAACTACTTCTTCTTCACGTCCCTGGTCGGCTACAATAAGGATGTTTTGCTTGATGTCGGGAATCAGCGCACCAACCCATGGTGCAAAACCACCATCAATTCCGATTGAAATTGAGTTTGGAATAAACCCTTTGGCGAAGGTTTGCGGAGCACGGGTATCAAGAATTAATGCTCCGGTTTCATTTGCTGCAGCTTCAAAAGCTGCAGGCGAAAGAGCCTTAAGTCCACGGTTCCTTACTTCTTCCATGCTATCGTAGCCTTTTTTATTCATTGCAACGTTTAATGGAAAATAAGCAGGAGGAGGCATCAACCCGGTTGTAACTTCCTTCACAAACTCCTCCTTGCTCATATCAGCGCGAAGCGCATAATTCGTATTCTTTTGATTACCCAGACTGTCGGTAGTTTCTTTGCTCATGTTTTTACCGCATGCAGAACCTGCTCCATGAGCCGGATAAACTGTAATATCATCAGCAAGTGGCATTATTTTACTTCTCAGTGAATCGAATAACGTTTCAGCGAGCTGCTCCTGAGTCATATGCGCTGCTTTCTGCGCCAGGTCAGGACGTCCTACATCACCAATAAACAGAGTATCTCCACTAAAAAGTGCCACATCTTTTCCGGATTCGTCGCGAAGCAGGTAGCAGGTACTTTCCATAGTGTGCCCCGGCGTATGAAGAACCTTAAGACTCACATTACCAAATTTCAATATTTCACCGTCAGTAGCAATGTGTGCTTCAAAGTCAGGGTTTGCATTTGGTCCGTAAACAATGGGAGCTCCTGTTTTAGCTGACAAATCCAGATGTCCGGAAACAAAATCCGCATGAAAATGCGTTTCGAGAACATATTTAATAGTAGCACCGCTTTTTTCAGCTCTTTCCAGATATGGTTCAATTTCTCTTAGCGGATCAATAACAACTGCTTCTCCGTTGCTTTCGATGTAATAGGCGCCTTGTGCCAGGCATCCGGTATAAATCTGTTCTATTTTCATTTTTGATATTATTTCGTTTTTTAAATGTTATACAAAGATCACATATAAAACAATTTCAGTATGTGACCTGAATCACAAGTTCTAATGGCCGGCGGCTCCGCCTGGAAAGAAAATTTCTTTTACCAGTATGTATATTCCCATGACCAGAACGAACCAGCCAAACCCGGTTTTCAACTTTTCGCCATCCACTTTCTTGCTCAATGCATTTCCTGCGATAATTCCGATTATTGCAAGTGCGGTAACCGAAAGCATTAATTTCCAATCAATAATTCGGGAGCCAAGATCGCCTGTAAATCCAATTAGCGATTTAGCTGCAATAATAAGCAGTGAAGTGCCAACAGCTTGTTTCATCGGTAGCTTACTAAGAAGCACTAATGCAGGGATAATCAGAAATCCTCCTCCGGCACCAACCAGACCGGTTAAAATCCCAACAACAATTCCTTCAATAAAAATCAGAGGATAGTTAAACACCTGCTCTGTTGCAACTGTTTTGCCTCCATTTCCTTTTTTCTTTTTTATCATTGAAACAGAAGCAAAAACCATCAGCACTGCAAACAAAACCATCAGCAGCATTGCTTTGGTGATGATTAAATCGTCAAGCCTCATAATTTCTTTCGGAATTGCAGGCACAATAACCTTCCGTGTAAAGAAAACTGCTGCAATAGAAGGAATACCAAAAATAACGGCGGTTTTTAAATTAACTTCTCCGCTTTTATATTTTGGAAGTACACCGGCCAGAGATGTTGTTCCTACAATAAAAAGGGAGTATGCAGTTGCCATAACCGGCTCAACATTAAATAGATAAACCAGGACAGGAACTGTGAGTATTGAGCCCCCGCCTCCAATTAATCCAAGTGAAATTCCTATTACTAATGATGCCAGGTAACCTGCAATGAGCATAATCCTTAATTTTATGCAAATGTCAGGGCATTTATTCAGATTGTATGTGATGATAGTCACACCTCTGACTAAATTTATTTAAAACCTCAGATTATCATTGGTAATTAACGCCCGGAATTTACCATAAATACGCAATACTGAGCGAATTCCTTACTGAAGGTAAGGGTTGATTGCCTTTGAAATCCTGATATGCCGGCAAATCAGAACCTATATTTAAAAGGAAATGACCGGCAACAATATCGGCTGAGAAATTTACCCAACCCGACGAACTTCCGGAATCTGATTTTCGAACCTGATATTCAATATCCTGTTGAAGCTGTTCAAATTTATATCCGGCATGAAGGAAAATACTCAATTTATTTCCGATTTTAATATTCCTGAAATAATTAATTTGAGCATCTGTCATACTTCCTTTTTGAAATTGTCTTTCATTTTCGGAATATATTTTATAACCGGCTTGTGAAATAATTCCGGATTTTTTAAAACGAAGCATATAAATAAATCGGGCATTACCTGACCAGGAGCCTGTTCCGATCTGAAAACCAACCGGCATGATGGTCAGGTTTTCATCTCTTTGCTGGTATTTTCCGGTTGGTAGAGAAACACCTCCGCCGGCCAGCAACAGATGGCGAAACCGAAACTTCGAAGAATCGCGTCTCAGAACAGTATAAAATGCCGAAAATCGAATATCCCCGATTCCTTTTAGTTCGGTAGTGCGCAATGACTCCTCTCTAATTCTGGTGCTATATGGCACATTTATCCACATTTGCCAGCGTTTAGACGGGAACCACCTGAAAAATCCCTCTGCATCATTGTATGTATCCTGAATAACACGGCTATTCCCATTAAAATTAGGATTCAGGGTAGGGTGTTTGTAAATTAAATGCGAATAACGCAGCCCACCCATATTATTTTGAATTTGCGGGAATAGTCCGCCGGACATACTTCCGGAAGAACAACCGCATATATCGCAGCTTTTTATTTGTCCATAAAAAAGACCAATAAAAAACAAGCTTAAGTAGAATAATTTTTTCATTAGTAATCGGGATTTGCAAAACCCGGATTATTTACAAATTGGTAATCGTTTAAACTGAGGAGGAATGCCTTGAGCTGTTCCTTTTCTTGCACAGATAATTCTTTTTGTGGCATTATTTCATCTGCATTTGCTGAAAAATTCTGTGGGGATGAATAATGGTTAATCACTTCGTCCAAACTGGCGAACCTGCCATCGTGCATATACGGAGCACTGAATCCAACATTTCTTAAAGACGGTACCTGAAATTTATTTCTATCCTGCGGTAGCAGAGTAATTCTAACCCTGCCGCTATCGCTGGCAGTAGCAGAAATTCCATTGTTGCGAAATGTAAAGTCGCTGAACAAGGGTTCGGTATGGCAAGCACTGCAATTTTGTCTGAATATTTCAAGTCCCTTTTTTTCATTTGAATTTAATGCATTCGGATTTCCCAGAATGTAATTGTCGTAGGCAGAACTTCCGCTAATAAGCGCTGATAGGAATCGCGCAAACGCCTGAAGTATTCTTTGTGAATTAATTTCAAAATTCCCAAAAGCACTTTTAAATAAGTCAGAATATTCAGAATTTTCCTGCAAACGCAAAACAACATCTTTGATTTGCATATGCATTTCATTGGTATCGGTTAGAGGCGCAACGGGTTGGAATTCAAGATTCACCACGCCTCCGTCCCACATCATTGACGGTTTCCATGCCAAATTAAAAAGGGCAGGTGCGTTCCGGACACCTGTTTTACCCCCAACTCCAGGGCTTGTTGAGCGTCCCGGATCGGAGAATGCTGCAATCGTCTTATGGCATGATGAGCAACTAATTGTTCTATCTAAACTTAAATTCTCATCATAAAACATTTTCCTTCCCAACTCAAATTTTTCGTTCTCTACCCGGGAAAAAGAAATGGGATAGACAGGGGCAGGAAAATGTGAAGGAGCCCCCCCACCTGAAACGGGTGGAGGGATAACTGCTTCGTCTTTTCCGCAGGAAATTAAGCCTGCAATTAGAATTAAAGCCGTAAAGAAATAACCAGCTTTCATTCCCATTAATTATGGATATGCTCGAATTCAATTCCGCCAGCAAAACGTGCAGCAATTCCTTTAGCCATTGCACCAGGCATA
>JAGQVC010000237.1 GCA_020438185.1 Bacteroidota bacterium | reverse complement strand
TATTACGAATCGCGAAGTTTTCATTTTTACTTCTTCACCACGGCGAGCGAATTTGTAGGCCCGGGCTCCGTCAATTTTTTTGGCTGAAAAAACGGGTGGTTCCTGATCATGAATTCCAACAAATCCTGCTGCGGCTTCATAGATCTTTTCATCGGTAATGTGGTCAACAGGATACTGAGCATCTACAATCTTCTCCAAATCAAAAGAAGCCGTTGTGCCACCCAGAATAAATGTTCCTGAGTAGGTTTTGGGCATTCCCTGAAGAGCTTCAATTTGTTTGGTCATTTTACCTGTACAAATTAGCATCAAACCTGTTGCTAGCGGGTCAAGGGTGCCGGCATGCCCGACTTTAAGGCTGCGCTTTTTCAATTTGTAATGCATTTCAATTGAAATGCGAACTTTATTCACCAAGTCGAATGAGGTCCAGCCCAATGGCTTATCAACCAGGAGTAATTTTCCCGCTTTAAAAGGGTTATCTTCGGTCATATTACTGAAAGGTCAATTCCTGCGATTAGCAGGATAATAATTGCCAGACCTACAATAATCCGATACCAGCCAAACACTTTGAAGCCATAACGGGTAAGGTAGTTGATGAAAAACCGGATGGCAAGAACAGCGACAACAAAGGCTATAAAATTGCCGAACAGCAGCACATCCCATTGCTTAAATACGTTATCGGGACGATTTTCATCCAGAAAAAGCTTGAGCAATTTGTATCCGCTGGCAGCCGCCATGGTTGGAACAGCCAGAAAAAACGAAAATTCGGCGGCAGTCTTTCGGCTCAGGCCCTGAGCCATACCACCAATAATTGTGGCGGCACTTCTTGAAACGCCGGGAATCATGGCGATGCACTGAAAGACACCAATCATGAAAGCTGATTTATTATTAACTTCTTTTGTATCGTCGGTATTTTTGAAAAGCGTGTCAACGAAAAGAAGAAAAACGCCTCCTAAAAGCAATGCTATTGCAACAACCAGAGGACTCTCGAGAAGTTCGTCGATATAATCTCCGGCCGCCAGGCCGACAACTGCTGCGGGAATAAATGCAATGAGAAGTTTGATATAAAAGGAAACACTTTGCAAAAAACGTTTCCAGTAAAGCAGCAAAACAGAAAGAATTGCCCCGAATTGAATGTTAACGGTAAAAAGTTTGACGAATTCGTCAGATTCCATTCCAAGAATAGCCTGGGTAAGAATCATGTGACCGGTAGAAGAAACCGGTAAAAATTCAGTCAATCCCTCAACAACAGCAATGACAAAGGCTTCAAACCATGTCATGCCGGATTACTTTTTTGGCTTGTAAAGAATAGCAACAACTTCTATGGCAAAACCCAGAAGCACAACGATTGGCGCTAGTGTTATTCTCCTGAATGAAAAGATTTCAGGATTGAACACATTCGGGTCTTCTGACCTTCCGCCTGTCATGAGCAGGAAACCTACCAGAATAACTACTAATCCTGCGATGAGCAGTCGGTAATTCATTGGGCCAAAAACGAAGCCTTTGGGTGTATTTTCTTTCTCTGTACTCATAAAATGCCGGTTAATACAAGGAATCAGTTTTTAGATTCAGGTATTTGCGAACTGCAAAGAAAGTACAAATCCACGATAAAAAGATACCGCCTGCAATGATTCCACCCCCGAGCATGCCAAGTAGCTCCAAATCGCGCATCTGGCGTAGTTCAGGGATTTCGTGCTCGCCCCAGTATACTGCTGCACCCAGAAGCAGAACTGCGATTATTCCTCCAAGCAGACCCTGACCGATTCCGCTTAAAACATAAGGTCTTCGGATAAAGCCCCGGGTGGCGCCTACCAATTGCATGGTACGGATGATAAACCGCCTTGAGTACATAGCAAGTCTGATTGTATTGTTGATGAGCGTAATAGCTATAAAGGCCAGAATAGCTGAGAAAGCCAGAAAGAACCAGCTGAGCCGCTTCATATTGTCAACAATCTTGTTAATGAGATTTCGGGGATAATCAATTTGTGCAACAATCGGATTTTCCATCCATTCCTTTTCAAGTGCTTCAAAATCAGATTCCTCGGTAAATGAGCTCTTAAATTTGATATCAAGCGAAGCGGGTAAAGGGTTATAACCTAAAAATTCCACAAAGTCCTCACCCAACTCCTCCTGAAAAGAAGCCGCAGCCTCGTCTCTGCTAACAAAACCAACACTTCGCACATAATCGGTAGCTTCCAGTTCTGACTTAAATTTCAGGATGCTGGAATCATCTACTGAATCGCGGAAGAAAATGGAAACTGTGAAGTTTTCGCGGGTTGTATCTGATAGTTTTTTGGCATTAACCAGCAAAAGGCCCAAAAGACCAAGCATGAGCAATACCATAGCAATGCTGATAACTGATGTTATATAGGATGAACGGACTCTTTTCCGCTGGAATTTTTCTTCGCTTTGTGACATGTTTACATGAAAACTGCTCAAAGATACCTGCACATTCCAAGTATTTCGCCTAACGTGAAAAGCATCTTTCCACAAGGCTTTTAACATTATGTATTTTGAAACAGGCGGCTTTCGTAACTTCGCGCCTCGAAAAATCCAATCAAATTTATGGAGCCGAATTTTAGGGAGATAGCGTCCAAATGGCAGAAAGAATGGGCAAAGTCGGAAGTTTACAAGGTGAGCCACCAAAGCAGCAAGCCCAAGTTTTATGTGCTTGACATGTTTCCTTATCCATCAGGAGCGGGTTTGCACGTTGGTCACCCGCTGGGCTATATTGCCAGTGATATCGTTTCCCGCTATAAAAGATTAAAGGGCTTCAACGTTTTGCATCCAATGGGATTTGATGCGTTCGGACTTCCTGCCGAGCAATATGCAATTCAAACAGGCCGTCACCCGGCCGATACCACACGCGAGAATATTGCACGATACAAAGAGCAGTTGAATAATATTGGTTTCTGCTACGACTGGAGCAGAGAAGTGAATACCTCGGAAGCATCTTACTACAAATGGACTCAATGGATTTTTCTGAAGCTTTTTAATTCGTGGTACAACCTTGAAAACAATAAGGCGGAAGAGTTGGAAACGCTAACTGCCCGGTTTTCTACCGGAGGTTCTGATGCAGCAAAAGGTTACTGCACCGAGCATCCGGCCTTTACGGCCGAAGAATGGAAAAGTAAAAGTGAGCAGGAACAAGCAGAAGTACTTATGTGTTACCGTCTTGCCTATCAGGATTATGCGACAGTTAACTGGTGCGAAGCACTGGTAACCGTGCTTTCAAATGATTAATTTAAAGACGGATACTCCGAACGAGGCGGGCATCCCGTGGAGAAGCGCCGAATGAGGCAATGGTTTTTAAGAATTACTGCTTATGCAGAGCGTCTGTTGAATGATCTTGAGACATTGGAGTGGACAGATTCGATGAAAGAAATGCAGCGGAACTGGATTG
>JAGQVC010000236.1 GCA_020438185.1 Bacteroidota bacterium | reverse complement strand
GAAGAATCTGTTTTTATCGCCGATATTGGTAATAATCAGGGCTCACGTGAAAATCTTAAAATTTATAAAGTAAACCGGGATCAGTTGCTTAGTGGAGGCAGCGCAGCATCTCAAACCATCCATATAAGTTACGCATCGCAAACCGACTTTACCCCTGCCAATCATTTTACACCATACGATGCAGAGGCACTCACCAGCATTGGTGATTCGCTTTATTTATTCAGCAAGGACTGGACAACGTTCAGCACGACTGTTTACAGCATACCTAAAGTATCAGGCACATATAGTTTGAATGCCTTAGCTCAATATCAGGTAAATGCACTTATAACCGGAGCAGATTACAATCCGGTTTCGCATCAGCTTGCGCTGTGCGGATATTCGTTCACGGGAGTTTACTTATTCCGCACTCAAATTGAATCGCCGGCTGATTTTACATCGCCGGTTTTTCTGATTGATACTTTATATGTTTCAGCATCGGCTCAGGTTGAAGGAATAACTTATGCCGGTGTTGGAAATAATCTTTACCTGAGTGCTGAGTTTGACCAGACCGGAGCTGCCGCTTTATATCATTTTGACGCCCCGTCGGCAGGATTTATTTCCCATGCGCAGGGTAAGTTGACCATCAGTCCGAATCCCTGTTCAGGCAGAATTTACCTTCATAATTCGGTCAATATCAACCAAAATGAAAGATTAAATCTGATTACATCTGACGGCAAAACATTCGAATTGAAAATTCTTACAGAACAAGGAAAAGTTTATGCTGATTTGCCTGCTTCCGCCGAAGGCGTATGTACAATAACTTATTCCCAAAATGGCAAATTGCTGAATGCCCGACTTCTGGTTATCAGGTAAGATTATTCAACCGCAACACCAAGCTTGTTTGCTTCACATTCGTTGCAATATGTTTTGCCATCACAACCTGTAACACCGGGACAATCGGTAGGGCAAACAGCATTTTTGTACTGATTTTCAAGGCTGGGATTGTAGCAATCCTTATTACAGGATGTCGACAGAATTGCAATCACAGCAAGCGCTGAATAAAGAAACTTTCTCATTTCAAAACGGACTTTTTTCCGGCAGCATGGTAATTCGACGTACCTCGTCGCCGGGCTCTAAATTAAACAATACATCCATTCCTTTGGTTACCCGCCCAAAAGCAGTGTAACGCCCATTCAGGTGTGGTGTTGCTGTGTGTGTAATAAACCACTGACAGCTTTCGGTGTCGTTGCCGGCGCTTGCCATACCAAGCGTGCCTTCTGTAAATTCAATCGCGGGGTGTATTTCAGTACGAATAGTTTCGAAAGTACTACCAAAGCCGTCGCCGCGAGGACAACCATCCTGAACCACAAAACCGGGAACCATTCTATGAATATGTTTATTCATATAAAAGCTATCCCGAAGAAGTTCAATAAACATCGTAACTGTAGCCGGAGCCTCGTCAACAAACAATTCTACCTCAATATTTCCTGCACTCGTTTCAATTAAAACCGGCATCAATGGAGGAATCCGAAGTGCCAGATCCCAATCAGGCGGATGGTTGTACTCCGGTTTTATTTTAGCAGGTAGCGGTAATTTTAAAATATGCGCTTTCGCGGATGCCAGGTCATTGTAAGTCTCAATGTCACGCGGCAATTTCATGCTTGCCATGGCATCATTTATTCGCTCCGTGTATTTTTCCAAACCTTCATTTGGTATAAGTGCGGTATCCATCAGTGCAAGCGCAGCATGCGAACACAAGGCTACATCGCGTGTATCAAGGCATTTAATAATTAAATCTCCGGCTGCGCCGTGATAATCATCAGGTGAGTTTTTAAATATTTCAAATAAGCTCTCAACTCCGTATCCTCTCACAACAATGCTCGGCGTTGCAAACGATTGCTCCAGAATAAAATGGGCATTTTCATTCCAGGCCGACATGGCGTTCAGGATTAATCCCTGAAAATATTCGTTTTTATTATTTCGGAATTTTACAGCCAACTGCTCCGATACTCTTACCTTCAATTCAGCTTCGGCATGCTTTAATGCAGCTTTTTGATACAAAACGGAAGCCCGCATAAATTTAACCTGACCGGATATTTTCAATAATTCTTCGGTATTAATTTCTGATGAATCCAACAGACATAAACCCGCAAATAATTCCTGTACCTGAAGAGATTTTTCATTTAAAATAATTGCCGCTTCATTAGCTTTAAGCTGCTTCGCAGCGGATGTGCGGCCGCGCAAAAATCCAATTCTGGTAATTTCCGGTAATTCGGAAAAACGATCCGGATATTTTCCGGCCGGATATAATTTACCCAAAATTGAAGCGAGCTGAAATCCACTGTCTCCATCTTTTTTATTTAAAAAAGCATTTTCTACTTCCGGCAACAACGAATCGCTTAGATTCTGCATTCGGTTTAATGTTGCAGCAGCAAAAAATGCAGACCTGTCGTCACTCTTTAGCAGATTAATTATTTGTTCATGAAATTCCTTTCGTATCGGATGCGCAAGCACCGAATAATAAATACCCTCGGCATACTCGGGGTGCTTCTTACTTAATTCAACCAGCAGGGAATCTCCACCTGATTTACCAACTGCAATTGCAAGCTCTTTAGTTACACCGGATTCTTTTTCCTGCATCAACAACCTGCCCAGCAAATGATACAAACCATGTACTTTAAATTGTCCCAGAGCATAAGCTGCGACAGATCTCACTTCCGACGACTCATCAAACTCTGCCATCTTGAGCAAAGTAGCGATAGCGGTTGAATCGCTGTATGAACAGAATGCCAGCGCCACCTCTTTTCGCACAGCATCATCTTCGTCTTCAGCATACGCAATTAGAGCGTCTGTTTGTCGCCTGTCACAAAAATCGCGTACCTGTCTGAGTCTGTCATTTTTATAATGATTCTGATTATTGCAGGCAGAAATCAGAATAATCACGCTAACAAGCACTTGTGAAAAAACAATTGAATTAACATTCAATTTACGAAGCCTGATTTCTGCGGCACATGATAGTTGCCAGTTTGCGGATAAACGGAAAAAAGTGCCTGAGATTAATTTCTTTTTCCGGTAAAATGCAGGTTCCATAAGCCTAACTTGAGATTCACAAACAGATTATTTTGAGGGAAGAAATTTACAGAAACTCAAGACAAAGTAATGAATCACCTCAAAACAAACAGTCGCCCGGTTGACCTGGTAGTTATTTCGGATGTGCATTTGGGTACTTATGGTTGTCACGCAACCGAGCTGGTTAGCTACTTAAGAAGCATAAAACCCGGTGTTTTGGTGCTTAATGGTGACATAATCGATGGATGGGCATTTTCGAAAAGATATTTTCCAGCTGCCCATCATCAGGTTTTACTCGAAGTAATGCGCTTGTTATCCAAAGGAACCCTTGTCTATTATTTAACCGGGAACCACGACGAGA
>JAGQVC010000235.1 GCA_020438185.1 Bacteroidota bacterium | reverse complement strand
AATCCGGTTCGCGTTTTAATTGAAAATCTGGGGCCGGTTGTTAACTCACGATACAGAGAATATGCAGCTGTAATCACAGCCGATGAGTCTATCATGTTATTTACTTCCCGCAGACCTAATACCACGGGACAAAGCATTGCAGATGATGGGATGTATTTCGAAGATATTCTTTCTACCACCAAACAGAATGGCGTCTGGACTCCTCCAGTTAATCTCCCGGCTCCGGTAAATACTAAGCTGCATGATGCAACAATCGCCTTATCGGCTGATGGTCAGAAACTATTTATCTACACAGATGACAATGAAGGTGACGTTTTGATGTCAAGATTAGAGGGTGATAAATGGTCAAAGCCTGAATCTGCCGGAGGCAACGCAATTAATACAAAGTATTCCGAAATTCATGCTTGTTTCTCATACGATGAAAAGTCTATCTATTTTGTAAGTAATAAACCTGATGACAATTACGGAGGGTTTGATATTTATGTCACTCGTTTGGGTGAAGACGGTAAATGGGGCAAGGCAGAAAATCTGGGACCTTCAATAAATACTATTTACGATGAGGAAGGTGTTTACATGCATCCTGATGGTAAAACCATGTATTTCAGTTCCAAAGGGCACAGGACAATGGGCTCGTATGATATTTTCAAGAGTGTTCTTGAAGACGGCAAGTGGTCCGAACCTGAAAATGTAGGTTATCCGATTAACTCAGCTGACAAGGATGCTTTTTTCGTAGTGTCTGCATCAGGTAAGCACGGCTATTATTCTTCTGCCAGAATGGATGCAATAGGAGAAACAGATATCTATATGATTACGCTTTTAGGTCCTGAAAAGGAAACAGTAATGAATACTGAAGATCAGTTTCTTCTTTCCAGCAAGGTAACTGAGCGCGAGGCAGTTATCGAGCCAAAAGTTGATCGTAAGTTTGCATCGAATGTAACCATTCTGAAGGGAATTGTAACAGATGCAACTACCAAGGAGCCTTTAAATGCTGTGATTGTA
The DNA here is from genome assembly GCA_020438185.1 of Bacteroidota bacterium. Taxonomy (GTDB): domain Bacteria; phylum Bacteroidota; class Bacteroidia; order M30B66; family M30B66; genus M30B66. The sequence goes on along the minus strand of JAGQVC010000235.1, from coordinate 2,423 downwards.
ATTACAGACAACGAGAAGAATGAAATCGTATCGACCTTCCAGTCGAACTCTGCAACCGGTAAATATCTGGTGCCGCTTCCATCAGGAAGAAATTATGGGATAGCAGTAACTATGGAAGGATATCTGTTCTATTCAGAGAACGTTGACTTGCCGGCTTCAAAGGCATATCAGGAAATTGAGAAGGATATAGAACTTAGTCAGCTTGAAGTTGGGAAAAAGATCGTGTTAAAGAATATTTTCTACGACTTTGACAAATCCACTCTCAGGCCGGCTTCGGTATCCGAGTTGGATCGTTTGACCAAGCTGCTCGAGACGAATCCTAAAATGCGAATTGAGATTTCCAGTCACACAGATAATGTTGGATCTGCTGCCTATAACGAGAAGTTATCAGCTGCCAGAGCACTTTCGGTAGTGAACTATTTGGTCGAAAAGAAAGGTATTAAGAAAGACAGACTTGAGTACAAAGGATATGGTTTTACTCAGCCGATTGCTCCTAACGATACAGATCAGGGCCGCCAGCTCAACCGGAGAACCGAGTTCAAAATCCTTTCCAAATAAGAAACTGTGAATCTTAGAGTTATCGAAACAGGGGACGGCAGTATTTCCCTGTTTGATGACAAGCTGAAAGAAAGCTACCATTCTGTTTATGGAGCAGAAACAGAGAGTCTTCATGTATTCATTAAAAATGGTTTGGAACATCTGTATGAAAGCAAACCAGTTGTCATTAAAATACTTGAGGTTGGTCTGGGAACCGGTTTGAATGCCTTATTAACTCTTGAATGGTTGAGAAATCACCCGGGAACTCAAATAATATATACCGCTCTTGAGCCTTTTCCACCGTCAAACAGTTTTCTGGAAATTATCGGTAATTCCTTTCCGGAAACAAGAAGGAGCGATTTTATGAGAATACATACATCAGACTGGGACACATTTGTGGAGATTGAGTCGGGCTTTGTTTTAAGAAAATTGCAAATCAGTATTTCTGCCTATCGGCAGGATGAGCAATTTAATCTGGTTTATTATGACGCCTTCGGACCACCGGTGCAACCTGAGATGTGGACAGAATCAATCTTTAAAAATCTTACCGAAATGATGGAAACCGGAGGTGTTTGGGTTTCTTATTGTGCCAAAGGTGAAGTCCGCCGAATTCTTAAAAATTGCGGTATGAAAGTTGAAAGGCTGGCCGGCCCGCCGAAAAAGCGTGAAATGCTAAGAGCAACGCGTTAATTCAGGGAAAAACTTAATTTTGCAAACCAAATTCAAACTATGAAACAGTTCATTCTACTTTTGTGCCTTGTTGCAGGCACCTCACTGGTGGCACAGGATGCCCAGTATTTTGGAGAGAAAATCAGTGAAAAAGGAGCCATTTCGGGCGCCGATTTCGCTAAAAAAATTGAAGGCCAGGACAGCCTCAGAACAAAAATCAAAGTTCATATCAACGAAGCTTGCCAGAAAAAAGGATGCTGGATGAATGTTGACCTTGGTAATGGTCAGGAAATGATGGTACGTTTTAAGGATTATGGTTTTTTCGTGCCTAAAGATTGTGGCGGAAGTGAAGCAATTATTGAAGGAGTTGCTTCCCGCGAAACACTTTCAGTTGAAACTTTGCGTCACTATGCAGAAGATGCGGGGAAATCAAAAGAAGAAATCATGGCTATCACTGAGCCACAGTCAACTCTTTCTTTTGAGGCCGACGGCGTAATAATCTACCCTGTCAAATGATTAAGCATTTGCTGATTTCTTCGGCACTGCTTTCTTGTTTATGGGTTGTATTAGCATCTGCGAAACAGCCGCTGGAGGACAGTGAACTCACGCTTCTCATGCGGAGCATGGCTGATGAAATGAAGAAAGTTAAATCGGTTGTATTAACCGACAAGTTTTACGACAAGTGGGAAGTTGATTACAAACATATGCTTGTGGCTACCCCAAGCACGGAAGCTAAGAAAGGTCCTAAATTCAATGATTTCGCTAAAGCCTTTCTTACTCAGCTTTCCAGAACTCAGGAAAATAAGGATGTTTCTCAAATCCGCCCTCAGTTCAACCTGCTGGTGAATAGTTGCATACATTGCCACGAATCTTTTTGCCCCGGACCTTTAAGCATGCTTAAAAAATTACGGGTTCCTGAATTATAATCTGAAGAAAAACAAAAGCCTGATGAATTCTCATCAGGCTTTTTTATTTTGATTCCGGCACTCGTACGTATGAACGCTGTGCCAGCAAATCTGATTATTCCGGCATCAGGCCTAGCATATCCTTTAGTTTAGAAATATTCGGATTCATTTCTTCCAAAGCTTTTAGCTTTTCTTCACTTGTGTATGGACGAGTTTTGATAGGAGCCTCTGATTTTTCCAGAATAAGCTTAGTTTGGTAATTTCTCAGTCGGCGACGAAGGAATTCAAGAAGTCGCGGCTTCTCAATTTCAA
>JAGQVC010000234.1 GCA_020438185.1 Bacteroidota bacterium | reverse complement strand
CCGCATACCAACATAAATTACGCGACCTAGAGTTGGCCCCCAGATGTATGAGGCATCGAACCAGATACTTTGCGGGTTCTCTGCTGCAACAATTTGGGTTAACTGTCTGAAATCAAATAAATTCTCCACACCGGCATACAATGCTACATTCTTAATATTGCGGGTAAGCTGCATATTGATCAGGGCAAAATCGGGTGAACGTCGCCTCATCTGGTATTCTGCCGGGTTTGACGAACAACCGGGCAGTCTTTTTTCGCCCTGATAATTAATGGTTAAATCAGCCAGCCATTTGTCTTTACGTGCTTTCCAGCCAAGATTGAACAATGCCCTGTGAAAAGGCACAAAAGGTCTGAAAAGATTACCCGTTTTGAATTGCGTTTTCGATTGGGTGTATTTATACGAAAGCCTTAGTGTGAACGCCCGGCCTGCAGCCTGCGTCCAGTCAAACTGCGAACTCAATGCTGTTGAAGCACCATCCAGATTGTAAATCAACAATTTCTGTGGTGAATAATCCAAATCAACAACTGTTTGCCGGTCAAAACTGGTGTACCAGGCATCGGCCGATAGACTGCCTTCCCGTCTGCCCCATTTATATTGATAAACAAGACCTCCGCCATAATTCCAGGCTAACTCGGGCAACAATCCGTATGCGGAAGATTTTAAATTTTGTGTGGATTCAATCTGAAGTTGCCTTGAGCTGGCCAGGTAACCGGTATTTTCGGAAATCACATTTGCAGTCCTCCGGCCTTTTCCGCCTGCAAGGCGGAATGTAAAATGCTCGCCCAAATCGAATTTGGCATGCAAACGGGGAATAAAAAACCAACCGTATAAATTGTTGTAATCAAGACGAAACCCGTTTATAAGAGTGAAAATGCCGGTTTTGAAGGTATGTTCAAAATAGCCACCGATATTGCTTTCTCTACGCCCGAAATCGTTTGCATCAAATATTTCATTTACTGCGTCGTACAGCACATTGATACCGGTTTTAAAACTAAATCGGGAATCGCTGGCTATGTAATTCTGATAAATGATTTGAGTACTCAATGATTGCCAGTCGGCCAGATACTGCCTGTTTCCCAAATTTGTGTTTTGCCGGTAAAGAAAGCCGTTGCCAAGCACTGCCAGACTTTTAAATTCATAACCGGGATACAAAATACCTAGTTTGAAGAAGGCATCGCCACGACTAACTTCGTTGTTATAAATCCAGCTCTTGGAAGCATCGCTCATGTTTAAAGCCGCGGTTGTTCCTGAAGTTTTCTCTTCCTGCAATGCGTGAAAGCCGAACTGAGCTTCCATTCGCTTGCCAATGAATTGCCAGCGGTTTTCAGCATTCCATTGCCTGGAATCGGGATTGTCCATAAAACCATCGCCGTTTCTGTCCCACGATGCATTCATAAAGCTGCCGTGTAGCATCGTTAGCGTTGACCATTTTTTACCAATTCTGATATCTCTGAAAAAATTGAGTTCATTCCGGCCACGCATATTTGAATAAGCGTTCAGTTGCATCTTTTCGGGCCCGAATGGTGCTCTTAGTTGAATATCAATCTGCCCCGAAATGGACTCAAAACCATTAACAACAGAACCAACACCTTTTCCAATCCGGATTTTTTCAATCCATGTTCCGGGAATTTGCGAAAGTCCTGAATGTGTAATCAGCCCTCTTAACTGTGGCAAATTTTCCCGCTGTATCTGGGTGTAAACACCCGATAATCCAAGCATTTCAATCTGGCGGTTTCCGGTTACCGCATCGGTAGTAACCGCGCTTACTGTATTACTTGTTTCGAAGCTTTCCGATAGGTTACAACAAGCTGCCTTATGCAGTTCGTCCCGTGTTACTACTTCTGTTTTAATCGGATCGAGCCTCGAAATGAAATAAGATTCTTTAGCAGCCTCCACTTCAACAGTATTCAACACGGTTCCGGCAAAAAGAGTTATTTGCAAATCCTGTTTACTTCCAACAATAACAGTATCCGCGTTAAATCCAACAAACGAAACAATTACGGTATCACTGCCTCCGGCAGGAAGTTCGAAACGTCCCTTTAGATCTGTTTGGGTTGTCGCCGAAAAATCAGAACGGTAAACTGCTGCTCCCGGCAATGGTGAAACAGGACCTCCATTGTCTGATTGAAAAACAGTTCCGCTAACCGCGCTGCTTTGAGCCGACAACCCTGTTGCGGAAACAAGAATTATTGCCCCCGCTAACAAGGTTTCTTTAATTCGCATGAATTACTGGTTCTTTATTGTATCCGATTTTTCGGGACTTAAGCGCTCGTAATGACAGCAGCCGGGAAGGCTTTGGTATTTGTCATCAGCAGTGAGTTTGAATTGTGTGTCGTGCCCAGCCGCTACCAGGGCGTCAGAAATTTGCTGAATACTTATCTTATTCGACTTGTATTCTATGATCAGCTTTTGAGTTTCAGCACTCCAGGAGGCGTACTTTACGCCCGGGAGGTCAACGGCTTGCTCAATCCGTTCTTTACAATGTTCGCAATCGCCTGCCACTGTAATTGTATCTGTTACAACCTGAGCAGAAAGGCTGGTACAAGTTAACATCAGACCTAAAAAGGCCGGGATTAAATTAAAATTCATAGTGAAAAATTTAAAATGAACTGATTTCTTTTAAAAACTTGAAAACAGTGTCATCTCAAATAATCCAGACTGCATTATTAAGCCGTATATCCGGCGGAGGAAGGTTAGCAAACTGAAAGGCGATCCGGCGTTGAGCCGGTGTATAAAATCTCTCGGTAATCTTAAAATAAGGTTCGGATTGAATTGCCGGAAAATCAATTTTCAATTGAGCAACAGAAAACATGTGAGCTCCGGCCTGCTCTGTCTTTACAATTTCGTTACTACAGCAATCAGAATCTTCATCGCATGAGCAGCAATCATCGGCAGGCTTATTAAAACTAATTGAGCTGAGCTCGCCTCCGCAATAATGAATCTGCAGGTTTATCCCGAGACTTCCGCTCAGGTAAACGAACAAAATCAATATGTTAAATATGCTTTTCAATTGTTTATCTCATTTGCTGCATAACCCAGTTCTGCAAGGCGCAAAATTAACTCTTCTTTGTCAAACGACTCATTTTGAGTTTCTAGTATTTTGTCGGCCGAAGCCATATCAACCTGCCAATTCCCTTCTCCAAGTATTTCATCCAGAGTACTTTTCACTTTGGCAATGCAATTTCCACAATGAATACTGGTTTTAAAACGGGTTGCTTCTTCACTCATGTTTCTAATGCTTCGCGGGCTCAAACGTTTTTTTCATAGGTTTGGCCTGTTTTGAATTATTGCAAAGTTAATGAATCCCGATTTGATGAATTTATTTTCAGAGAAATTCTTGCGGCGGCAATTAGACAGGCTGATCCTGAATTATTATCGGGCCGTATACGGCCAAAAACCTGATGGGCGCTAATTTATATTGATTAATATGGCAGTAATTGCAATC
>JAGQVC010000233.1 GCA_020438185.1 Bacteroidota bacterium | reverse complement strand
CTAAGGAAGCCACTGCTTATTATAAGAAAGGTAAAAGCAGGATGGAAATGAATATGGCTATGGGAATGAAGCAAACAACAATTTCGGATTCAGAAACAAAAAAGGCTACTGTCCTTATGGATATGATGGGTCAGAAATATGCTATTGAGACGGATCAGAATTCGGAGGATGAAAAAAAAGCCAAAGAAATGGCTGACAAAGCTAAGGTAAAGGTAACCGGCGAAACCAAGAAAATTGCGGGATATACTTGTAAGAAAGCGATTGTGACGTACAAAGATCCCGAACAGGAAAACAAAGAAGTAGAAATGAACATTTGGTTTACAGACGAAATTCAGGCAGACAAGGGTTATATGACCGGACCTATGTCAAAGATCGACGGAGCCGTGCTGGAGTATTCGGTCGATCAGGGCGCAATGTCTATGGTGCTGTCAGCCAAATCTGTTAACAAAGAATCAGTACCTGATCAGATGTTCGAGATTCCTGCAGAATATAAGAAAATGACTCAGGAGGAACTCCAGAAAATGATGGGTGGCAGATAATATTCAGTGTTGATAAGCCTGTAGAAAAGCCTTCTTTATGAAGGCTTTTTTTATTGAGGTATGAGACGAACTTTGCACTTCATATAATCCGTTATTACGGAATGGCAGAAAAAGCAAACAGATTAAAGGAGTCTCCGGAGATAAAGGAAGAAAAGAAATCTTCAAAATCGCAGAAACCCAATACCGCAGCGCCTCAAAGGAAGAAGAAAATCAGGTTTATTCCTGCTTTTATTAGAAGTGAGGCGTTTCTGAGGGTTACAGGCTTGTTCCTGCTCCTGTTCAGCTTGTTCCTCGTTTTCGCTTTCGTATCTCACTTGTTCAACTGGCAAACCGACTACGACAAAGTTAAAGATGCAACATTCGCAGAATATCTTGCCGATAGCTCAATTAGGGTAAATAACACCATGGGCAAAGCAGGTGCCTGGTTCGCTTACTTGTTTTTTCATCAATGGTTTGGCATAGCTTCTTTCGCTATTCCATTTCTTATATTCCTGGTTGGGTTCAGGATGTTTTTTTCAATAAGTCTTCTGCCTTTCGGCAGGACTTTCCTATATAGCCTGTTAGCTACCATTTTCATATCGCTGAGTCTGGCTTACATTTTTGATGACGAACAGCAACTTTTGGGTGGCTCGTTCGGCTTTTACCTCAACCAGTATCTGGTTTCGGTGATAGGCTCGGTTGGAGTGGGGATTCTGCTGTTGTTCACAGCTCTCAGTTTTTTCATCGTTAATTTCAATTGGAAGCCCTCTATACCAAAAAGGCCTGAAATAAAAGGATTCCCTAATCTAAAGAATGCCATTCCTGCCATTTTCGCAGGAAGTAAAGAGGCGATTGCAGAAAACGATGAGGATGAAGATGATATAAGTGAACTGGATGAGGTTCAGGAAGAATCAGATCCGGAAGAAGAGTCGGATGAATTAATACCTGAAGCAGAGACAGAGGTTAACAGTGGTCCTGTTATAGAATTAAGCTTGTCGGAAGAAGAGCCTGAAATTCCGGCGAAGCCGTCCGGTCTTGAACTTACCATCGAAGAAAATGAAAATGGTGAAGGAGAGGAAGAATTGAGTCTCTCTGATGAAGAGAAAGACAGGATGAACCTCAATGATGTGCTGGAAGATGAATTGCCCGCGGACATGGAGGACTATGATCCAACCTTGGATTTATCGGATTACAAGTATCCTACATTTGATCTCCTCGACAGTCACGGTGGGAGTAAAGTGAAAGTTGATAAATCGGAGCTGGAAGCGAACAGCAACCGTATCATAGACACCTTAAAAAACTATTCGATTGAAATAGCTAAAATTAGCGCCAGTATTGGTCCTACAGTTACGCTATACGAAATTGTGCCGGCTGCCGGTGTGCGAATTTCACGAATCAAAAACCTGGAAGACGATATTGCCTTGAGCCTAGCTGCGCTTGGAATACGAATTATTGCTCCAATGCCCGGGAAAGGAACCATTGGAATTGAGGTTCCCAACCAGCATCCCGAGGTTGTTGCAATGAAGAATCTGTTGTCGAGTGATAAGTTCGTAAATACGGGTATGGATTTGCCTGTCGCTTTAGGTAAGACCATCTCTAACGAGAATTTTGTTGCAGATCTTACCAAAATGCCTCACCTGCTTATGGCAGGTGCGACCGGTCAGGGTAAATCGGTTGGTTTAAATGCCATCCTGGTTTCACTACTTTATAAGAAACACCCATCAGAAATTAAGTTTGTTTTGGTGGATCCTAAAAAGGTGGAACTCACCTTATTCAACAAAATTGAACGCCACTTCCTGGCAAAGCTGCCCGGTGGGGAAGATGCGATTATCACCGATACCAAAAAAGTGGTGCATACCTTGAATTCCCTTTGTATTCTGATGGATGAACGATATGAGTTGCTTAAGGCAGCTATGGTTCGAAACATAAAGGAATACAATGCAAAGTTCATAGCCCGGAAACTGAACCCGAACAACGGACATCATTTCATGCCTTATATAGTATTGGTTGTGGATGAATTTGCCGATTTGATTATGACAGCCGGTAAAGAAGTAGAACTTCCAATTGCCAGACTTGCACAGCTTGCTCGGGCGATCGGGATCCACCTGATTATTGCAACTCAGCGTCCTTCGGTAAATATTATCACCGGTACGATTAAAGCTAATTTTCCGGCCCGAATCGCGTTCAGGGTTACTTCAAAAATTGACTCACGAACCATCCTTGATGCCGGAGGTGCAGAACAATTAATTGGTCGCGGCGACATGTTGTTTTCTACCGGTTCTGACCTGATCAGGCTTCAATGTCCTTTTGTAGACACACCGGAAGTAGATAGGATTACCGAATTTATCGGAGGGCAGCGCGGTTACCCTTCTGCGTTTGAATTGCCTGAATATATTGATGAGAATGGCGATGTTTCTGACATGGATGATGACATTTCGGAAAGAGATGCCATGTTTAATAAAGCTGCCGAAATTGTTGTGATGCATCAGCAGGGGTCGGCTTCACTTCTGCAACGGAAGTTGAAATTGGGTTATAACCGGGCCGGAAGAATTATCGACCAGCTCGAAAAGGCAGGAATCATCGGACCTTTTGAAGGTAGCAAAGCCAGAAAAGTTCTGATAAAAGATGCACTTTCACTGGAACAGTTTTTGAACTCTGGCGAAAACGGTAATTTTGAGCCATGAAAAACGCTTTAATCCTTCTTTTTGTACAGTTCATTTCTTTGGCTTCCTATGCTCAGGTTGATAAAAAAGCCAAGGAAATTCTCGATAATCTTAGTGCAAAAACAAAGTCCTACTCCAGCATTTCTTCGGAGTTCAATTATACGCTCGAAAATAAAGACCGAAACATCAACACTACTCAAAAATGGAAGCTGGCTCTGAAAGGAGATAAGTACAGGCTTGAAATGGGGCAGCAGGTTGTTATTTC
>JAGQVC010000232.1 GCA_020438185.1 Bacteroidota bacterium | reverse complement strand
CTGTGACAAGTAATAAAACGATTCCCTTCAATAATTTCCTGAATTGCCTCTAGTTCCAGATCCTTTCGCACCGGCGCTGTATTTTTATTCTTTTTGTCTGCAGCTGCCTCTTTCGAGGCGATATATTCTTTGGCTCTCTGAAAAGCATCGTAATAAACCTGCTCAACGCCCATCCTGGTTTGAGGAAATCTGCTTCTTTTATTATCGCCCCAATTACTTTGCTTCACATTTTCACCTAAGGCAAATTTGATATGCCCGGGTGCATTTTTATTAATTAATCCCGCAGGTGTTTCACCCCAGCGCAATTTAATTACTGCCGATTGCCCGCCGATTGGATTCGCACTCCCATGAAGCAATTGCGCAGAAGTAACACCGCCCATTAATTGATAAAAAATTGCAGGATCTTCTCCGTTCACGGCATCGGTTATTCGCACTTCAGCCGTATTATTCTGACTGCCTTCGTTAACACCGCGCTCTATTGCAATATGCGAATGCTCATCAATAATTCCGGGAGTAATGTGTTTTCCGGTTGCGTTTACAACTTTCCAACCTGATTTAATTTTTAATTCTGCGGGGTTTATTTTTAGAGCGCAGGCAATTATTTTTCCTTCACTCACCAGCACGTCGCCAATAAAAGGCTGAGCGTCACTTTCACATGTCCAAATAGTTGCTCCTTCAAATAAAATAGTCTCTGCCGCAGGCAGGCTGTCATTTCCAAAAGCATGAAACGGATATCTGGGCATAAAATCGTCCGCAATAAAAGGTTCCGGTTTGTCAGGGTCAGCTTTTTTAATTACGCTGATTTCACTTCTAATCAATGCAAAACCAAATGAATTCCCTTGCACCGGATAAGCGCTTCCGATTATCTGCATCCCGCCGTTTATGGCGGATATATTGCCATTAAAACGATGTAAATAAAATGGCCCTTTTTCCTTAATTGTAAAATCGACACGATTATCTGAAATTTCAAGCGAAGCTTTTATAACAGCAAGCGAATCTTTTATTTCAATATTTAATTTGCCGTCTTCCGATTTTATTACTGCAGGAAATTCACGGCCATCCAATTGCATCGAATAATTACCCGCAAGATTCTGGGTGTGAGGATTCTGGGTGTAGTACAATTTACCTTCAACAAAACACAATTCCATTTTCCAGTCATCCGAAAATAAAGTATCCCGGCTCACAAATAAATTAGCATATTTTCCATTTTCTATACTTCCGGTTTGCTCCCAAATGCCCAGCCAGCGCGAAGGCGTTTCTGTTGCAGCCTTAAGCGCTTCAGCCGAAGGCAAACCGGCTCTCACAGCCTTTGTCAAGGCTTTCATAAACTCACCGGGCGATTTTAATCCGTCTGAACTAAACCCAAATAATACACCTTGCCTGCGCAACAACTCAGCGTTTGCGGGTGCTGCGAAATAATGCTGCATATCGTCCCATGAAATATGTCCGGCTGCGGCGGCATCTTTTACATTCCAGGCTTCGGGATAATTTAAAGTAAGCAACAATGGTATTCCTTCGGCTGCAATTGCCTTTGCACGTTGATAGGAATCTCCATTGTCCAGCGCCATAAATGGAATGCCGAATTCTTTTTTCAGACTTGAAATTCGCATCACATCACGCCAGGATGAGCCTTTGAAAAATGCAGGCAATGTTGATGTCTCGCTAAGCGCTTCAAGAGAGCGACTGGAATATTCCTTTTTGCCGCCTTTCTCATACCAGTCAAGATTCAGCATGGTTTGCCTGAAAAGAGCAATGCTTCCCATCAGAGACGAAGGATAATCCATTGGTGAGCTCCCTTTATCGAACGAGAAAAATCGGGCTCCGCGACTTTTTATCGTCAATTCGTTTAAACTCCCTTCACCCGTATTGAAAATAATACCGGTGCCCTGCATGATTCCATCTTCGCGGTGACTGCAAACAGTTGTAAATCCTGCATCACGATAGGCCTGAATGGAATTGTCGTCCTTGTGAATTTCTGTTGAGGCATCAAATTCGGGTTGGATAGCCATATTCCAGTCGCCGGTGCCATCATTGTTCCTGAACATGGCATCCTGACGGCGACCGGCTTTCCGAACCGGTTCAAACCCCATAGAGGACCAGGCTTCAACAAAACCGGGATAAACATGGCGACCTGTCAAATCAAGTACTACGGCATTCTCCGGAATACGTGCATCGGCCGAAACGGCCTGAACAAACTGATCGCGGATTATAATATTGCCTGTTAAGGTATTACCGGCATTCGTATGAATGATAGCGTTTATTAGCGCATACACCTTGCCCTCAGGCTCACGAACTCCATTAACAGGCTCCGGACTCTGCGCTGAAACACACAGAAACAAGACTGATAATAGCAGAGAAACGAAAAACTTCATAGGTTTCAAAAGTAACATATCCGCAATCAAAACAAGCGGTACAGGGGTTCTGAAAAAAAAATCAATCTGTGTAACTTTACCGGCATTCATTCCTCTTAGCCCTAAACGCAGAACAAGTGACAGTTTCAGAATTCAATCAGAGCGTCGATTCGTATTCAGACAACATCTACCGGTTCATTCTCAAAAACATGAAGGATGAGGACGAAGCAAGAGATGTTGTTCAGGATACCTTCGAAAAAGTCTGGCTGAAAGCCGCAGATGTGGCATTCGAAAAAGCAAAGTCGTATTTGTTTACTACAGCCTACCGGCTGATGCTCGAGCGAATCAGAAAAAAGAAACGTCAGGAACCTATTGATAACAGTCTGAGAATTGTTGCCGGCAGCACTCGCGAACCGGATTTTGATTTGAAAAGGGTATTGACTGAAGCGCTGGATAAATTATCAGAAATTCAAAGGTCGGTAGTTATGCTGCGGGATTACGAAGGTTATTCATATGAAGAAATAGGTGAAATAACCGGTTTGAATGAAAGTCAGGTTAAAGTTTACATTTTCAGAGCACGCGTTGCGCTGAAAAATTATCTGGTGAGCACCGATATAGTAATATGAGCACAATCAATAAAAATAATTACGAGGCCTTCCTGCTTGATTATTTCGAAGGCTGCCTGAGTTCAGAGCTTAGCGCTGAACTTCAGCAATTTGTGCTTGACCACCCGGAACTTGAGATAGATTTGGGTGATTTTGACTTACCTGTTCTCGAAGCTGATTCAACAACAGAATTACCTGATTCGGTGAAATTGAATCTGCATTTAACGAAAGACAAACTGCAATTCCGTTTTGATGAATTGTGTTTTGCTTATTACGAAGGTACTATTTCTAAAAGCGGGAATTCTGAACTTACTGAACTGAGAAGTTCTTTTCCCGAATTCGAAAAGGAATTTCAGGCATTTGCATTCTCAATTCTTAAGGCTGATGATTCAGAGATTTATTCGCAAAAAGAATTACTTAAAAAAGATTTTAGCATTGCCGGAGGTTTTGAGGATCTGGTTCTGAAGTCAATTGAAAATCAAATTTCAGAAACC
>JAGQVC010000231.1 GCA_020438185.1 Bacteroidota bacterium | reverse complement strand
GCCAGCTCTTCATCAGCAAAAGCTTCCGCAACCGGATTAGTGTTGAAGTCTTTTTTATACAGCCTCAGGATCTCAAGAAGCTGATCATTAGGAATAAGATATGACTCATTCAGAATCATCTCCCTAAGTAATGAATCGCCTTCAATCAAAGTGTTTTGAGCTCTCACCTGACGAAGACTATCCGAGAAAAGACTGAAATACTTGCTGTTTGTTAGTATCTCAGAAGAGCGCCACAGACCCGAATCTCTTCCCGATGGGTTTCCATTTTCACCACTATTACTGCCACATGAACAAATAATTGATGTTGCAAACCAAAAAATAGCTGTTCTGAGTTTCATTTTATCGGCATAAAACCGTGGACAAATTAAACTTTAGTTGTCATTTATAATAAAAATTGACAGAATCTTTTCAAAAAGCCTGCGACATGAGGTGGTGCTTTAAGTGACACAATATCAAATTAGTACGATATGCTGTCCACGCTAATGCCCACGGATAAAATAATTGTCCCGCTCCTTGTACACGCACAAAATGCGCGGGCAAAGTCATTTTCATCTAAAATTGTATCAATCATTCGTGGTTAGGTTCACAAACCACCACTATCATAATCCACCATCATCTTAAGCGATGGGCGCATTTTCTACCACTTGCGTCTGTCGCTTTTTTCTTTTCGCTTATTTCCAATAATAAAATCTTTAGGCTATAAATAATTCGCCTTTGTTTCAGGAAGCTGTAAACGCCATTATTAGGTCCTTATTCCAGTCAACCGCGCCGGTTTTCTGTAAGAAAATGCTGCCATCAGGACGAATCAGGTAATTTGTCGGCAGTGTATAAATTTCAGATTGGCGAAATTCCTCGTTCAATCTGAATATAGTGAATGTTTCGGGTAATGCTTTTGAGAAGCTTTGTAGCTTATTTTGATCTTCATCGCTGAGCAATATCACCTTAACTCCATTGCGGATCAGTTCAGGTTCTATAGCTTCAAGCTGCGGCAATTCTCTCCGGCAATCGATGCACCAGGTCGCGAAGTAGGCTATAACCAGATGCTGGTTCTTCCAGTCATCTGCGTTAAAGTTTGCACCGCTTAAGTCTTTGGCTTCGATCCGATTCAAATCGAATTCGGGAGGAACCCGGTATTTCCGGTATTGATAATATCCTCCTGCTGCAAGCAGGAGAAGCAAAACAAGGGTTATTATTAGCCTTTGCTTAGGCATTGAAAGATGCAATGCTGCTTTTTATAATGGCGAGGCACTCATCCAGCTGTGGCTTGCTGATAACCAATGGTGGGGCGAAACGAATAATATCACCATGTGTAGGCTTGGCCAGTAAACCGTTTTCCATCATTCTGATGCAAATATCCCAGGCTGTCACGCCATCACTTTCGTCTATTACAATTGCATTAAGCAATCCTTTTCCCCGAACGATTTTAATTTTCTGAGGATTGATTTTACCAAGCTCTTCACGCAGGTAATTCCCTAAATTTTCAGCATTATCAGCAAGCTTTTCCTGCTTAACCACATCAAGAGCCGCCATAGCAATAGCAGAACCTAGTGGATTTCCACCGTAGGTGGAGCCGTGCTCACCGGGTTTAATACACATCATAATCTCATCCCGGCACAAAATGCCGGAAACCGGATACATTCCTCCTGAAAGCGCTTTTCCTAAAATTAATATGTCAGCCTTAACCTGTTCATGGTCAACTGCAAGCAGCTTTCCGGTTCGGGCAATTCCGGTCTGAATCTCATCGGCAATAAACAGAACATTTTGTTTTTTGCACAAGTCAAATGCTGCCGACAAATAGCCTTCATCAGGAACATTAACTCCGGCTTCACCCTGTATCGGTTCAACCAGAAAGCCGGCCACATTGGGATCCGTTAAAGCCTGCTGCAAAGCAGGAATGTCATTGTAGGGAATAACCTCAAATCCAGGTGTATAAGGACCGAAATCCTTGCGGGCATCAGGATCGGTTGAAGCGGAAACAATTGTAATAGTGCGACCGTGAAAATTTCCTTCGCAAACAATTATTTTAGCTTTGTTCTCGGCTAAGCCTTTCTTCTGATATGCCCATTTGCGACAAACTTTTAATGCAGTCTCCACCGCTTCGGCTCCTGTATTCATGGGTAGAAACTTGTCGTACCCGAAATATTCTGTTATGTAAGCAGTAAACTCACTGAACTTCCTGTTATGAAAAGCCCGCGAGGTTAGGGTTAGTGTTGAAGCCTGTTCCTTGAGGGCCTTTAAAATGGCAGGGTGACAATGTCCCTGATTAACTGCTGAATATGCTGACAGGAAATCAAAATAGCGTTTCCCGTCAACATCCCACACATAAACACCTTCGCCTTTTTCAAGCACTACAGGCAATGGATGGTAATTATGAGCAGAATGCTCAAGTTCCTGTTCAATATAACTGCGATTGGCCGGACTTATCTCTTGATTTTCCACACTGCTAAGCTGCATAATCTTGTAATTAAATGAATGATAGGGGAGAAGGTTTTGGGAAACCGTGGTAAATTTAGGTTATTGGCTCCTCTTATCCCAATTTTACTGAACTTGCGGGCCGAAATTCCATGAAAAAAGAAAAACCTGTTCAAATTCTTGAACAACTCGAAGTTACAGCCATGTCATCAGAAGGAAAGGGGATAGCCCGCCTGGATGGAATGGTTGTTTTTATCGATCACTGTGTAACCGGTGATGTTGTAGATGCCCGGATTTACCGGAAAAAAAGCGGATACCGTGAGGCTTCTCCTGTTAAATTTCATAAAAGCAGCGCATTGCGAATTGAGCCCGTTTGTAGCCATTTCGGAGTTTGCGGGGGCTGCAAATGGCAAAATCTGCAATACAGCGAGCAGTTAAAACACAAGCACAAACAGGTGGAAGACGCGCTCACCCGAATTGGCCATCTAACTTATCCCGCCGCAGGCGGAATTCTGGCTGCGCCTCAAACTTTGCGCTACCGGAATAAAATGGAATATACATTTAGCGACTCCAGATGGCTTACCTCCGAAGAGATTGAACGCGGGCAGGATGCAGGTTCCAGAAACGCTCTGGGTTTTCATATTCCCGGCAGATTTGATAAAATTCTGGAAATTGATTCCTGCTTTTTGCAGGATGATACCGGAAATCAGATTCGCAACTTCATCCGCCGCGAGGCGGAAAAAAGCGGAATACCATTTTTTAACCTGCGCAACCAGACCGGTGTTTTGCGCACGCTGCTGCTCCGGAACAACTCGCGCTCGGAATGGATGGTATGCCTGATGGTTACTGAAATGAATTCGCAGGTTGAAGCGTTGCTGAAGGATTTGCACGCTGCCTTCCCGCAGATTGTATCGCTGTTTTATGCAGTTAATACGAAACGAAACGATTCAATGACCGATATCGAACCCGGGATTTTTCGTGGTCAGCAATGGATGAACGAATACATGGAAAATCTGGTTTTCAGAATTCATCCCAAATA
>JAGQVC010000230.1 GCA_020438185.1 Bacteroidota bacterium | reverse complement strand
GTAAGTTAGCAAGAGAGCAGAGCAAAAGAACAGAGGGACAAAAATAATCTCGCAAGAGCACATCGCTGTATGCTCTGTACTTCATTGGTTAGTTAGCAAGAGTTAGAGCAAGAGAAAAGAGGGACAAAACAATTTATCGCAAGAGCACATCGCTGTATGCTCTGTACTCTTGCTCAAAACTGTTTTGTGGAGCCGGCGGGGATCGAACCCGCGTCCAAACATGGAATTGACAAGCTTTCTACATGCTTATTCCGGCATTAATTGTCGGAAAATAACCGGAACCGGACGTACCTGTTATTTTCTTATTCCCGATTAGTTTCGGAATTGCATCAGGAACCTGCAATTCCTATCTCAAACTTTACGATGCCTCATGGGGAGCGACTTGAGAAAACTCTCCCCGGAGACAACTGGGGTTTACTATTTAGTAAACGGGCGTAATCCTATCGGATTAGGCAGCCAGTGCGTAGTTGTTTTCGCCAGTTATTGGCTCGTGGATTGTTTTATCGGGTTAACCTCACAACACCCGGCATGCTTACTTCCCTATTGCACATGCTGTCAAAACCAAAAACGGCCCCAAAGAACTAAGACAAAGATACGACAATAAAAGAATGTGACAGGGACCCCGGCTAAATGCAGATTTTCAATTTTATTACATTTGCCGCATGGCAGTTATAGGAATCATTCGTGAGGGTAAAAAACCTTACGATAAACGCGTGGCATTTACTCCCGAACAATGCCTCGAAATTATTGAACACTTTCCCGGAACCGAAATCATAGTTCAAACATCACCTCACCGTTGCTTTTCCGATAAGGATTATGAAGATGCTGGAATTGAAGTAACGGAAGATTTAAGTGCTTGCGATATTTTATTTGGAGTAAAGGAAGTTCCTGTTGATGAGTTAATACCGGGCAAAACCTATTTTTTCTTTTCTCACACTATTAAAAAGCAACCGTATAACAGGAATTTGCTTCGCACAGTACTCGCCAAGGATATTCGCCTGGTTGATTATGAAACTCTGGTATGGGAAAATGGCTCCCGTGTGGCTGGTTTTGGCCGCTTCGCGGGAATTGTTGGCGCCCATGAAGGATTTGTAGCATGGGGGAAAAAAACCGGACAGTTTGAGTTAAAGCCGGCCTGGGCCTGCGCAACTTACAAGGAAATGACCGACCAGTACAGGCAAATCAACTGGAAGCCATTCACGATTGTGGTTACCGGAAACGGGCGGGTTGCCCATGGCTGTTTAGAGGTTCTTAAAAAGGCCGGGATTACAGAAGTTACACCTGATGAATTTCTAACAGAAACCTTTTCTAAGCCAGTATATGTGCATTTGGTTTCTGAAGATTACTATGCACATAAAGATGAGCGTGAATGGGATAAAGCAGATTTTTACAGGCATCCCGAGTCGTATAAATCTGTATTTATACCTTATGCAGAGAAGTGCGATTTAATGATGAATGCTATTTTCTGGAATGAAAAAATTCCCCGGTTTTTTTCAAAAGATGAAATGAAAAGCAGAAAATTCAGAATAAAGGTTATTGCTGATATTAGTTGTGATATCAATGGATCAATCCCAGCCACGATGCAGGATAGCACGATTGATAATCCTGTTTACGGATATCATCCTTTTTCAGAAAGTATTGAAGCTCCCTATTTATCTGATACCATTGATATAATGGCGGTGAGTAACCTGCCGTGCGAATTACCTGTTGATGCTTCAATTGCTTTTGGAGATCAATTGCTTCGAAATGTTGTTGGTGAATTATTAAAAAAGGAGAAAAGCAGAATGATTGAAGATGCAACAATTGCACGGGATGGCAAATTGACATCTAAATATAATTATTTAAGCGATTTTGTTGCCTGATAAGTCAATTTTATTTCTGAGCTTTTTTGCCATAATGAATGAGTAAATCCCTGATTTGTTCCTTTTCAACAGGTTTACTTAAATAATCATCCATACCGGCCGAAATACATTTTTCGCGATCGCCTTTAAGCGCATTGGCTGTCATTGCCACTATTACAGGTTGAGCTATTCCTGAAAGTTGCCGGATTTTTTGAGTCGCTTCAAGCCCATCCATTTCCGGCATCATCACATCCATGAATATTAAGTCGAAATGATTTTCCTGCGCCATTTGCAGGGCTTCTTTACCATTATTGGCCAGAGAAGTTGAATATCCGTAAAGCGCAAGTACCTGTTCAGCCAGTTTTTGATTGATTAAGTTGTCTTCTGCAAGCAGAATGGACATTGGGTATTTATCAGCGATTTTTTGATTTTGATTTTCAAAAATGTTTTTCTCAGATTGTGAAGGATTTTTATCTGAAATTATATCGGCCATTTTTTTAAGCAGAAAATCATGTCTGATAGGCTTACTAACGTGTGCTTTAAAGTATTTTCCAATATCGGTTCGGGAAAGCATGTGACCGATAGAAGAATAAAGTATTAATGGTAATTCTGCATTAATTGACGATTTTTTCAATTCGCGGGCAAATTCAATTCCATCCATTTCAGGCATTTTCATATCAATAAGTCCCAAATCAAACAATTTGCCTTGCGCCAGAATATTTAATGCAACCGAAGGAGAATCGTAAGCCTCTACTTTCATTCCGTTGGTAAGGAAAAGTTGTTCAAGAATAAGTCGGTTGGTTCTGTTATCATCAACAATTATCACATTTTTATTCCGGAGAATTTCAAGGCTTTGATTTTTACTTTCTTCCATTTTCTCCTCGTCCATTTCCAAAGTAAAATGGAAACAGGTTCCTTCTCCCGGAGTGCTGTCAACTAGCAGATTACCGCCCATCAGCTCAATAAGTCGTTGGGAAATGACAAGGCCCAGACCGGTGCCGCCATATTTTCTTGTTGTAGAATTATCTACTTGTGAAAATGGCTTAAAAAGACGATCCAGTTTTTCTTCAGGAATGCCAATTCCTGTATCAATTACACTTAATTTAATTTTTATTCTTCCTTCAGTTCTTTCAAGAATATTAACATCAATTACAACCTCACCATGTTCAGTAAATTTAATTGCATTACCAATCAGGTTAACAATTACTTGTCGCAAACGAGTTACGTCTCCACGAAGCTGAAGCACTTCGCTGTTGGTTACTCTGTAAAATAATTCTATGTTTTTTTCATGTGCTCTACCCGAAAACAGGTTCATCACCTCTTCGATGCACGTATTGAGGTCAAATGCGCTTTCCTCCAGTTCCAGATGACCAGCTTCAATTTTACTGAAATCAAGTATGTCATTTATAATGTTTAACAAATGTTCGCCCGAAACTTTTATGGTATCTACAAATTCGCGTTGCTGAGCTGTGAGTTCTGTATCTGCGAGCAATCCTGTCATGCCAATCACTCCATTCATTGGGGTTCGGATTTCATGACTCATAGTTGCAAGAAAATCGGATTTTGCCCGTGTAGCATTTTCTGCTATTTCCTTTGATCGAATAATTTCACGTTC
>JAGQVC010000229.1 GCA_020438185.1 Bacteroidota bacterium | reverse complement strand
CAAAGCCATAATGAGAGCAAACCAGAGTGGAAGACTGATGCTGATTTTCTTGCCTAAAAGCGAAGCCTGCAGATTGGCGATTTCCCGGGATGTCATTCTGGGCTCGTCAACATAATTAAATGTGCTTAATCCGTTTTGCTGCAAATCAAGAGCGAAAAGAGCTGCCTCAACAATATTTTCTACGTAGGCAATCGATTTAATATTGCTGCCGCTTCCAACATGAAAATAAAGTCCCCGGTCAATTGCTTTAATCAGATTTAGCACATTGGCCAGATTAAAAGCACCGAATACAACGGTTGAACGAATGGTAACGATACGTGCCGGTGTTTCGGCCGCAAGTTTTTCAAACACTTTTTCGGCTTGCAATTTTGAATGGCCGTAGGCCGATGATGGAGCCGGAATCATGGTTTCGTTTGTGGGTCCGGGATTGCCTTGTGCCCCGTATACAGCAACCGAAGAAAAATTAATCAAACGGTTTACCTGGTGCTTTTTCATTGAAGCCGCAATGTTCTCAGCTCCTTTGAGATTGGTTTCGAAATACTCCGAATCGGCTATTCCAAAATCATGATGCATGGCAGCCAGGTGGATGACCAGATCCACACCAATCATAGCCTGTTCCACTTCGTTTTCATTCCTTACATCGCCTTTAACGTAGGTAGCATGTGACTGATAATCCGGTTCGCGCAAATCAAGAAGCACGACTTCATCTTTCGGGAATTTCTCAACGAAATACCTTCCAATAAAACCTGAACCGCCTGTTATGAGGATTTTGCTCACGGCTGCGAAGGTAATGAGAAGCAGTGCAAAAAAATAAAGCCTGTCAGGCTTTATTTAGTTCAATAACTGTAATTTCAGGTTTGATACCCACACGGCCTAAATAACCCAGAAATCCCAAACCCCGGTTTACGTAAATATGTTGATTGTCTTCGGAATACAAGCCGGCCCATTGCTGATAAACATATTGAGAAGGGCTCCATTTAAATCCGGGAATTTCAACTCCAAACTGGAAACCGTGTGTATGTCCTGAAAAAGTTACGTCGATGTCTTTGTGGTCGGTTGTAATTTGTGCGTTCCAGTGTGAAGGGTCATGCGAAAGCATTAATTTAACCGGAACTTCCGGCATACCGGCTTTGGCTTTGGGAATATCACCTTTTCTTGGGAAACGCAAAGCACCGCCCCAGTTTTCAACGCCCAGCAAGCCTATTTTGGCTCCGTTTCGTTCCAGAATACGATGTTCATTCAGCAATAAATCCCAGCCCATTTCCTGGTGAATTTCCTTTAGCCGGTCCAGATTGGCAACTTTTGCTTCCGGGCTATCCCACTCAATGTAATCACCGTAATCGTGGTTGCCAAGTATAGAGAAAACGCCGAGAGGTGCTGATAATTTCTTCCAAATATTTATATGCGGCTCTGCTTCTGATGATTTGTCATTTACCAGGTCGCCTGTAAAAAAGATAACGTCGGGCTTTTCTGCCATAATCATTTCAACAGCTTTGTCGAATGCTGCACCACTGAAAAATGAACCGCTATGTATATCTGAAATCTGAACGATTTTCAATCCGTTAAAAGCTTCCGGCAGATTGCTGAGAGCAATGTTTTTTCTTCTGATTTTAAAATCAAACGCAGTTTTAACCATGCCATAAATCATGGTACCTAAAGGAATCGCTGCAGCGCCCAAAGCTGTCATGCTTAAAAACCGGGCACGACTAATTGCTTCTCCTTTTCCCGACGCAGCGGGCGAGATTCCCAGATTAAAATAACCGGCAATCCAGCGGACACCGCGTTGAAGGTCATCAACCAACAGAAAAAGGCTTCCTGTGATTTTACTGAGCAGTATGATGAATATGAGACAGAAAATATACTGGTAAATAATTTTCGGAAACAGCGGATTTTGCCATGTGAGAATACTGAAAACAATAAATACCAGACTAAAAATGCTAACGCTCCAGTATATTCTTGTAATTAATAATTGTCTTGCTGGTGTCCAGGAAGCTGATATCGTGCGGATGGACTGAAAAAAATAAACATCAACCACGACAAGTAATGCCAGGATGATTAGAAATCTGATGATCATGAAAGAAGCCAAAACGGTTGAGTTGTCAGCCCGAAGTCAAATGGCATGCAATTCGAAACGGGCAGGACATGCAGTCAGAACAACAAGCCGGGCGACCAATTGTTTCACGTGTTTTTCGCCCTGATACCCATACATCTGAGAGCTTTGCAGAGGAACTCGAGGACGAACGACGCAAAGTCATTTTTAGTGCCATTTTTTCAGGTGCGGTGGTTTTGGTGCTTTGGATTGTCAAATTGTACGAACTGATGTTCGATCTTGATTTGCGGTTTTTGGGATTGCGTCCCCGCTCACTCGAAGGTTTGCCGGGGATACTCACTGAACCGCTTATTCACGGAAGCTTTTCGCACCTCATTTCCAATTCGGTTCCTTTGTTTCTGCTGCTTATGGCGTCCATTTATTTTTATCGGGGAGTCGCCTTCAGGGTTCTTTTTAGAATTTGGATAATGACCGGTGTTTTGGTCTGGCTGGCAGCCAGGCCCAGTTTGCACATTGGTGCAAGCGGTGTGGTTTACGGACTTGCTTCGTTTCTTGCTGTAAGCGGATTTATAAGGAACGACAACCGCTTACTGGCCATTTCTCTGCTGGTGGTTTTTCTTTATGGAGGTATGATTTGGGGGATTTTTCCTGTTTTTCAGAATGTTTCCTGGGAATCGCATCTGGCAGGTGCTTTTTCGGGTGTGTGGTGCGCCTGGATATACCGGCGTCAAGGTCCAAAGCAGCATGTTTATTTTGCTGATGAAGAGACGGAGGATACCGTTTCAGAAGGCGATACCCATCATACACATCCCAATCCGGGAATAATTATATACACATATATTCCGAAGGATTCAAATGAATCAAAATCCTAATTTCGCGGGGTGAACGTATTACAGGTCGATAAACTCAGCAAGTCGTTTGGTGAGCGGGTTTTGTTTAATGAAATCAGTTTTGGTCTTCAGGAAGGACAGAAAACAGCACTGATAGCGCGCAACGGCGCAGGAAAATCAACGCTGATGCGCATAATTGCTGGACGCGAACAAGCCGATTCGGGTCAGGTTGTTTTCAGAAACGACAGTGTAATGGCTTTTCTTGAGCAGGATCCTGCATTTAATCCTGAGCATACAATTGAGGAAGCAGTATTTGCCTGGGACGATCCAAGAATTAAGGCCGTTAAAAATTACGAGCACGTTTTATCACTTCCGCCTTCGGCTGAAAGAGATGCGGAAATTCAGGAACAATCCCGTTTAATGGATGAGCTTAAGGCCTGGGATATTGAAGCACGGGCTAAAGAAGTGCTGGGTAAACTGCTGATTCATGATTTGAACCGGAAAATGTCGGAACTCTCGGGCGGACAGCGTAAGCGTGTTTCTCTTGCGGCTATGCTGATTCGGGAGCCGGATGTGATGTTGCTGGATGAG
>JAGQVC010000228.1 GCA_020438185.1 Bacteroidota bacterium | reverse complement strand
CAGCTACTCGAAAAGCACCCTGAGATTGATGCCGAAGTAATTGATTTACGCACGCTGGTGCCGCTGGATACGGAAAGTATTTACAATTCGGTTCGCAAAACGGGCAAAGTTCTCGTGCTTCACGAGGACACCCTTACGGGTGGATTTGGAGGAGAAATAGCCGCTTTGATTAACGAAAACTGTTTTGAACATCTGGACGCACCGGTTATGCGCTGCGCCGGACTCGACACACCGGTTCCGTTTTCATCTATTCTCGAACAGAATTTTTTAGCATCTTCACGGCTTGAGCAAAAATTGCTCGAATTAATAGCCTATTAATGGAAGAGGTTCTTTCGGTAAATTCACTCAAAAAGTATTACGGCCGATTTCCGGCTGTGCAGGATGTTAGTTTTCAGGTTGGTCAGGGCCAGGTTTTCGGCCTGCTGGGTCCCAACGGCAGTGGTAAAACAACGCTGCTGGGTTGCATAAGCGGCATTCTAAATCCTTCGTCGGGGAATTTTAACTGGTTTAAAGGCGAAGCCTTTGATGATGCCCGCAAAAAGGTAGGTTCGCTGATTGAAACGCCTAACTTTTTTCCCTATCTGAGCGCAAGCGAAAACCTGAAAATTTGTGCAAAGGTTAAAAAAACAAATCCCGCCGATATTGACCGGGTACTTGATGAAACCGGACTTTTAGCGAGAAAAAATGATGCGTTCAGGAAGTTTTCACTGGGCATGAAACAAAGGCTGGCCATCGCAGCTGCGCTGCTGGGAAACCCAACAGTACTGGTGCTGGATGAACCAACAAACGGGTTGGATCCGGAAGGAATTAACGAAATCCGCGACCTCATCCTGCGACAGCAGAAAATGGGAAAAACCGTGCTACTGGCGAGCCACCTGCTTTACGAAGTAGAAAAAGTTTGCACCGATGTGGTAATTCTGAAAAAAGGCAATGTGCTGAAGAGTGGCAAAGTGAACGAGATTCTTGCCGGCACAGGTTCGCTGAAAATTTCGGCCGAAAACCCTGAGAAACTTGGCCAAATGCTGGGTACACTTTCCGGTATTGCCGAAATTCGTGAAGAATCAGGTGTTTTCACGGTTAAACTATCTGACAATCAAAGCCCGGCAAATATTAACGAAACGCTTGTGAATGCCGGAGTTCGGGTTAACCACCTGCAAGTAACCAAATCGGACCTGGAAAGCGAATTTCTAAAACTGATCAAAGAATGAAACGATTGCTTGAACTGGAGTGGCTAAAAGTCAAATCCTACCGGACATTCTTTGTTTTTTCTCTTTCCTGGCTGGCCCTGATTTTACTTGTTTACTGGGGTTTTGATAATTTAATCAAACAAAGTCCGATAAACCTCTCGATTGTTTACAGGTTCCCCGATGTTTGGTATTATTCATCTTACATTTCGTCCTGGCTTGCTCCAATTCCGGCTTTACTTATGATTAACCTGGTTTGCAACGAGATTACTTTCCGGACCATGCGACAACAAATTACCGACGGACTTTCGAGGAATGAATTTTTGGCCGGGAAGCTCCTGTTTGCAATCATTATCAGTATTATTTGTATGCTGGTGGTGTGGTTGTCGGGCACCCTGTTCGGGTGGATAAAAGGTCAAAACCAGAACTGGTCTGCCTATTTTTCGGAGCTTAGCTATATTCTGCGTGCCGGTTGGGTTACCTTCGGTATGATGACTGCGGCTTTGCTGATTGCCCTGTTAGTTAAAAAATCGGCTTTATCGATTCTTGTTTTTCTTGGAATTTACTGGATTATTGAACCGCTTGCCGGTAACATCTGGCTGAAAGAAATTTACCCTTATTTCCCGCTAAACAGTCTTGATGAGTTTATAAGCAGTCCTTTTCAGCTGCAAAGCATTCAGTTTGGTAAAAATTATACTCCGGTTTCAATTACGATTGCCGGTATCATTTACCCGTTATTATTCATTGCCGGTGCCTGGCGCCTCATGAAAACACGCGATTTATAGTCGTTTTTTAAGGGTATTCACTCATTTTTCTGCCTTCGGCAGGATGAAATCTGAAAAAATAGTTACCTTGTCGGATGATGGTGCTCGAACGTGTTTACAGGGAAATTATTTATGAGGAAAATTTCGGTTCTATTTTTCAGCTTAATCGCATTAGCAGCTAATGCGCAATGCTCTTTTGATGTTGTTGTAACTCCGGCAAGTTTGCAGCTTTGCCCAAACAGCAGCGATACAATCTGGTGCTCAGCAGCCGATTCGTATGTGTGGTATAAAAACAACAATCCGATAGTTGGTGCTAACCTGCAGTATCTGGTTGTTAATCAGCAGGCCGATGCCGGGGCCAATTTTGTTGTTGTCGCAACCATCGCGGGTTGCAGCGAGCCCGGTCCGTCTGTTCATGTAAGCAATGCTGTTACTTCAAATGCGTCAATAAGCATTGCGGGCGGCTTATCGCCATCTGCCTGCACAGGCGATTTCAGGGAATTAATACTCAACGACCCCTACAATGTAAACATCCGCTGGTTTCGCAACGGTGTGCAATTAAGCGGACAAACCAATGATACCTTACTGGCAAACCAGTCGGGACTATACAGCGCAACAGCTTTTACGGATGTTTGTCCACTTTACAGCCAAACCGCAGCGGGAATTCAGATTGACTACGTAACTGCCACTACTCCGGTAATTGCGTTTAACAGCAGCACTCTGGAATTAAGTACCTCAACTCAGGCTGCAGGATACATCTGGCAGATAAACGGCGATACGATTGAAGGAGCTACAGGCTCTGTTTTCCTGCCGCAGGCAAATGGACAAATTACGGTAACAGCCTTGTTTTCTGAAGGTTGCGAAAGAACTTCGATTCCCTACAATTACACATCCTTTGTGCTGGAATGTCCGCACGACCCAACTGTATCGCCGGGCGATCTCGTTCTTTGTCCGGGCGCTGAGGACACCCTTTTCACCCAAGCCGCAGATTCGTACCAGTGGTTTCGCGATGGTGTTCTGATTGAAGGCGCAATGGATTCGTTCCTTGTCGTGAATCAGTTTCAGGATGCGGGAAGCAACTTTAGCGTTGAAGCCACGCTGGATGGCTGCCCTGAGATGTCGCCCGAAGTGCTGGTTGATGGCTGGGTATTTTTACCAATCACAGTTAGTACCGAAGGCAATCTGAATCCATTGTGTGCAGGGGATACGCTAACGCTTCAGGTTTTGTCGCCATTTACAGAAAATGTACAATGGATGTTTAATGGAAACCCGGTTGAAGGCGGCACCGGTATTACGTTCGAAGCCACTGAAACGGGAACCTATTCTGTAAACGCGTCTATAGCAATTTGTCCCGATTACAATGAGACATCGCTGAATCTGGAATACATATTTGCACCGAGACCTCAGCCGGTAATAAATTACTTTTCAGTAAGCAATACTTTAAGCGCCGACGTTCAGGCCGCATCTTATGTCTGGATGCTCGAAGGTGCTGTTATTTCGGGTGCTAACACTCAAATCATCACGCC
>JAGQVC010000021.1 GCA_020438185.1 Bacteroidota bacterium | reverse complement strand
CAGTACAGCAATACACCAGGGAGAATCACTTATTTCAATAAGAATCCTATTTTTGCAAAAAAATATATTCATGTTCTCCGATAAACTTGAAAAAAGCCTGAATCAACAGGTTAAGCTTGAATCTGCCGCATCTGCCCTGTATCTTTCCATGGCATCCTGGTGCGAAAAGAAAAAACTCAATGGGGCGGCTTCATTTTACTATGCTCAAAGTGAAGAAGAGCGTCAGCATATGCTTAAAGTTTTCAAGTATATCAATGAAATGGGAGGCCATGCTAAAGTGGCATCTGTAGATCAGGTTGATCTGGATTTTGAGAACATCCGCCAGGTTGTACAGCGCTCGCTAGAAAGCGAAAAAATGGTAACTGCCTCTGTTCACCAGCTTTGCGAAGTTGCACGTGAAGAAAAGGATTACGGAACTTTGAATTTTCTTCAGTTTTATGTGGATGAGCAACGTGAAGAAGAAGTATTGTTCGGGAATATTCTTGACCGGATCGAACTCATCGGCCTGGAAGGCCAGGGACTTTATTATATTGACAAAGAACTGGAAGCGCTAGCAAAACAGAAAATTAAAACGGAAGGCATTTCAACAGGTGGCAAATAACCACTACATGGAAGTTTAACGGAATTCCTTTCCTATCTTTGAATAAACTCTGAATTTTTCAGTATGTTTCTAAAAAAGATTCTTTATTACCTCGACATCCGCACACTATTCCGTAAGGATGGCAAAAAAAGCAATATCAACCTGAAATTCATGAACGGCATGAACAGAATCAGCATTTTCATGTTTCTTTTTGCGCTGGTTGTTATGATTATCAGGTATATGAGAAGATGATTGCTACTTAATTTATTAAATTAAAGAATTAATCATTTCAATTAATTCTTTACTACTGTTTATTCGATCAACCTGATTAAGATTCTCCTGTTTTGATATCAAATAATAACATCCTTCAGAAATCGAATAAATCGCTGCCCCAATAATTAAATTTGAATTATTTAAAATCAAGACACATTTCTGTATTTCTTTTTGCAAATCAGTTTCATCAACTTCAATTATAAAAAAGGGTAATGCATCATTCCGGTGTCTGAAAATCGAAATATCCGGAATAAATTTATTCAATTTTCCTGCTATATCAATGCATATTATTACTTCCAACACAACTTCCGACTTCAATGACTTAGCCAATTCAATTGCTAAATCTGTTTGTGTAAATTGGTGAATCTTTGAGTGATTGGAATTTCCAATGAATTTACCATCTTCAATTAGCTTTCTGCCGTCTATTTCATCCATTTTTATTAAAGATTGAGATTATTTTAATTTGCTTGCTTTACATCTGAATTGATTAGTGCAATGTAATAAATGATTATAAGGCTCTTTCATTTGGCATATCAGATTAATGCTGAAAATGCATTCCAAAATATTTAACTAACAAATCCCCGAATCTGGGGATAGCTATTTTCAGTTTGCCTGACGACCTTTGAATTATTCATTCCGGAAGCCTGAGCAGCAGGTTCGCAACTCAATAAACTAACCTGACAATCTGCAGCCGGAGCCTAACCAACCAAAATAAGCAACATGAAAAAGATTTACCTATTTCTCGCTATGCTGATATCCTTCGGATGCTTTGCAGCCGAAGTAGATATTGAAAGAGCCAGCCAGCTTGCAACAAATTTTTACCGCATTCAAAATGGTATGGGTGCCGAAACCTTTCAACTTGTTCAGCAGGAAAACTACAATGGAAGAGCATTACTTTATGTATTCCAAATGAATCAGGATGACGGCTTTGTAATTGTTTCAGGAGAAGACCAGTCATGGCCCGTTCTGGGATATGCATTAAACGGAACTTACATCGCTGAGCAACAAGCCCCTCAATTCAAATCATGGATTGATAATTACAAGGATCAGCTCATCTTCATTATTAATAATAATGTTTCTGCTACGCAGGATATTTATAACAAATGGGCTGAATACAGCGATGAAACAGCGATTTCGCACGCACTCCGTTCTGCCGTGGGCCCCTTGGTTCAGCTTGGCTGGGATCAGGCTCCATATTACAATGCCGACTGTCCATACAGCAACCAGTACAACGATCGTACTGTTACCGGATGCGTAGCCACTGCAATGGCCATGATTATGAAATTCTGGGAATACCCGGCTCAAGGGAGTGGTTTTCACTCATTTAATTCTCAGTCGTATGGTACTCTTTCGGCCGATTTCGGTAATACAACCTATAACTGGAGCGCAATGCCCTCGCAGGTTACTTCTAACAATACTTCGGTTGCCGAACTCATGTACCAGTGCGGTGTAAGCGTTGAAATGAGTTATGGTGTTGCGCAAACAGGCGGAAGCGCTGCATATGTGGTTAATGCGGCTTCGCCTATTCAACATTGCTCAGAATATGCTTACAAAACCTATTTTGGTTACGATGCAAGCAGCGTGAGCGGAATTCTGCGCGCGAATTATTCCGATACACAGTGGTCCAACACAATTAGAACAGAACTCGACGAGGGGCGTCCGATGCAATATGCCGGAATTGGTAACGGCGGCGGACATACCTGGGTTCTCGATGGCTACGATGACAATAACATGTTCCACATGAACTGGGGCTGGAGCAATCAGAATGACGGCTATTATTTACTCAATGCCCTCAACCCTACCAGCCTTGGAACAGGAGGTGGAGCAGGCGGCTTTAATTCCAACCAGCAAGTTATCATAGGTATTAAGCCTCCGGGAGATGGTGGCGGACAAAACCCACCTCCACCCGCTTCTTTAAGTATTTCTGGTGCAATTAATATTTACCCGGGAACCACCGTTGATTTCGCATCTGCATTTGACGTGTATTGCCAGATTAGTAACACGGGAGGCACTGCCTTAACAGCCGATTTTGCTGCTGTTTTATTGAATGAAGATGGTTATGTGGTTGATTTTATTCAAACTTTTCCAAATGAAACTGTTAATGGTAATTCCGCGGTTAATGCTACTTTTAGCACAAGCGGCTTGCTTGCCACTCCGGGCGACTATTACGTGGCAGTAATCTTCAAACAGGGAAGCGGGAACTGGCAACTCATTCAGCCGGGTAACGGCTTATACAACCCGGTTTATTTAACCATTGCAGGACCTTACAATTACATTCAGCTTTATTCTGATATGGTGCTTTCGCCTACGCAATTTGTTTCGGGCCAGTCAGCTTCGGTTAATGTAAATCTGATTAACGACGGTTTCTTTGACTGGTATGGTACATACGCTGCTGCTCTTTACGATTTGGAAGGAAACTATGTAACAACAATTGGTGAGCTGGACGAGAATCAAGGGCTGCCGCCCGGATACGTTTACAATCCTCCTTACCTCACTTTCAGTACAAATAATCTGAATGTGGAACCCGGAACGTATATTCTGGCCATGATGGGTATCGAACAGGGCACATCTCAATACTACCTGCTGGGAGGTTCGCTTTACACAAACCCGATTACGATTACCGTTGCTGCGCCTCCGATTAATCCAGATATGTACGAAAATAACAATGCGGCAGGGAATGCTTACAATCTGGCAACAAATTTTAGTGGAAATAATCTGGTTGTTTCAACAA
This sequence comes from Bacteroidota bacterium, assembly GCA_020438185.1. GTDB lineage: Bacteria > Bacteroidota > Bacteroidia > M30B66 > M30B66 > M30B66. The sequence continues at coordinate 7,781 of JAGQVC010000021.1, read as the reverse complement.
GCGGTTCCAATTTACATGAGGGAGCAGATGTGGATTTTTATTCAATTAGTCTCCCGGCCGGATTCAGCTATTTAATTACTCCGCGACTGCATGATTCGTATAATTCCGGAAACGGGAATACCTATACTGTGGACGGTTTATTTAGCTGGGATACCGGTAGTGGTTTATCTCCCGCAATTGATGATGTTGCTCCGGAGCCTATTACCCTGGCAAACGGTGGAAACGTAACATTTAAAGTGTCACCATACTTCACAGGAAGCACGGGAACTTACCTCCTTGAATTGACTATCTCCAGGTCTGTTCTTGGCATAGAATCTCAGGAACAGCCGGTTGAAACAATGCAAATCTATCCAAACCCTGCTGAAAGCAGTTGCTTCATTAAAGTTTCGGAGAATCTGAACAAGGCAAGTATTCGGGTGTTTGATATGGGCGGCAGAGTTGTGCAATCAGAATCAGTAACCCAAAACAGTCCTGTTTATCAACTTAATCTTAACGGCCTTTCGGCCGGATTATATCTTATTGAAATTGAAAATGCAGGTCATAAATATTACGGAAAAGTGACCAGAAAATAATTAAAATAAATCCCCTAACCCGATTTAAGCGCGGCCATTGATGAAATGAGCCGTGCTTTTTTATTATGAAAGAATATATCGATTTCGCCGATAGTATTACTATGCTTGAATTTTTATTGATTTAATTTTAAATAAATTAATTTCCAATCAGAATTAAAATTAAGTCATGTATTGAAACGCAAAAAATATTCTAGTTCTCAGAAATTACTTTCAATTTATCAAGGGCCAATGGATAGGTCTCCATGAAATAATCAAGATGCTCATCAACAGCATCCATTTCAACAATTACCGTTGTCACTCCGTTCAGTTCGTTAAAGCTGTAATTCTCGTGGCCTCCGGCCCATTTTTCAACCTCCTCTCCACTTGTAATTTCATTATCTCCGTCTAAAAACCCTACATGTCGGATAGAGACAAACACCGCAGGATTATGCTCAACAATTGTTGAAACCATTCCTCCTTTTTTACCATTTTCATCGGTTCCTACAAACAGGATTTTATTTCCCTTTTCCCAATTCCCTTCATACGAAGAAGTGGGATTAAACGCCGCTGTCCAATATTCATAGCTTGACTTATTTTCAAGACCAAGCATTGTTTTATAAACTTTTAAAGCTGATGCTTTTATTTCCTTTTTAAACTGTAGTTTTTTCATACTTCATATTTTTTCTAGAACAAAGCTAATGCTGCTTGGTAGTTTTTCGCCTCTAGAGGTTAATTTTTCCAATTCACTCCAGTAAATTTCTGTCATTATCCGCCTCCGGCTGATGTTCACTCAAAAGCAGAATATGTGATTCAATTCTTACTGAAAACACTTTCTCTCAAGTGTAAATCATTACTTTTGTTGCATACCACAGGGTTAATTTTATGAAAAGAGACAAGGTTATATTTGAGCTGATAAATGAAGAACTTCAGCGTCAAACCGAAGGAATTGAGCTCATTGCATCCGAGAATTATGTGAGCAATCAGGTGATGAAAGCTGCCGGATCGGTACTCACGAACAAATATGCTGAAGGCCTCCCGGGCAAACGCTATTACGGTGGCTGTCAGTGGGTGGACGAAGTAGAAAATGTCGCTATCAACCGCATCAAGGCTTTGTTTAATGCAGGCTGGGCTAATGTGCAACCGCATTCGGGCGCCCAGGCTAATGCCGCTGTTATGCTGGCTTGTCTCAATCCGGGTGATAAAATCCTGGGCTTTGATTTAAGTCACGGTGGACATCTCACACACGGTTCTCCGGTTAATTTTTCCGGTAAATTATACGTACCCAGCTTTTACGGGGTAGAAAAAGAAACCGGGCTTATCGACTGGGATAAAGTTGCAAAAACTGCAAAAAAAGAAAAACCTAAATTAATCATTTGCGGTGCCTCGGCTTACAGCCGCGACTGGGATTATGCCCGTTTAAGACAAATTGCTGATTCAGTTGGAGCTTTGCTTTTGGCGGACATTTCGCATCCATCAGGATTAATTGCCAAAGGATTGTTGAATGATCCGATGCCGCATTGTCATATTGTTACTTCTACAACCCACAAAACCCTTCGCGGACCGCGTGGCGGAGTAATATTGATGGGTAAGGATTTTGAAAATCCATTCGGATTAAAAACTCCTAAAGGCGACTTACGTATGATGTCGGCGGTTCTTGATTCTGCGGTATTTCCCGGTACTCAGGGCGGCCCGCTTGAACACATCATTGCTGCAAAAGCGGTGGCGTTTCATGAAGCTTTAAGTGATTCATATATGGATTACACCATTCGGGTGCGCGAAAATGCCCGCATTATGGCTAAAGAATTCGTTTCAAAAGGTTATCACATTATTTCTGAAGGCACCGATAATCATCTGATGCTAATTGATTTGCGCTCAAAAAACATAACAGGAAAAGAAGCTGAAATCGCCCTTGGAAAAGCAGATATAACAGTAAACAAAAACATGGTACCTTTTGATGATAAATCTCCATTTGTCACATCAGGAATCCGGGTAGGAACAGCTGCAATAACTACCAGAGGCGTGACCGCCAGACAAATCCCGGCAATTGTTAACTGGATTGATGAAGTAATAAAAAATCACGGTGACGATAAAAAACTTGCCGCTATTCGCAAAAAAGTAAATAAAAAAATGGAAGAATTACCGCTTTTCGCGGGATAATATTTCGCTTTTATTCATTAAAAAATTAGTCCTATGATCAGAGCAAATGACCCCGGCCTGAAATCATGGGTTCCGGTACCTGAGAACTCCGATTTCCCGATTCAAAATCTGCCCCTTGGGGTAATTAAAGTAAATGATGAACACCATGTTGCCACGCGCATTGGGGATTATGTACTTGACCTTGCAGTATTAAACAGAAGTGGTTTACTGGGAGTTGACTTTGTGCAGCGGGTTTTTGAAAGTGAATACATCAATGATTGTATTGCACTTGGAAAAGGAATGATGCGTGATTTGCGAAATAAAATCAGCCGCTTGCTGGATACGAATCATTCAGAATTAGCCTCAGATGAAGATTTAAGAAATCGCTGTCTCCTGCCGGTTAAATCCGTTGAAATTTGTATGCCTGTGAAGGTTGGAAACTATACCGACTTTTATTCATCAAAAGAACATGCAACCAATGTAGGAACCATGTTCCGTGATCCCGAAAACGCATTGTTGCCAAATTGGAAACACATACCAATCGGTTATCATGGACGGGCTTCTTCAATTGTACTCAGTGGTGTTTCTGTTAAAAGACCAAAAGGACAACTTAAAGGGAAAGACGACCCGGCTCCGGTTTTCGGGCCAACCAAACAATTGGACTTCGAGCTTGAAATGGCTTTTGTAACCTGTAAATCCAATCCACTCGGGAGTACGATTAATATTAATGAAGCGGAGGAATACATTTTCGGGATGGTTATTTTTAATGACTGGAGCGCCCGTGATATTCAGTCCTGGGAATATGTCCCGCTCGGACCTTTTCTGGCAAAAAATTTCGCTTCCTCAATCAGTGCCTGGGTGGTTTCACTTGATGCATTAAAACCATTTCGCGTGGATGGCCCGGTGCAGGACCCGACTCCTCTGCCCTATCTCAAATTTACAGGTTCTCATAATTACGATATTCAATTAGAGGTTTACCTCGATAGCCCGATGTTTATCCCGCAAAGAATTGTGCATTCAAACCATAAATATCTTTACTGGAATATGTGTCAGCAATTAACGCATCATGCAAGCAACGGCTGCAATATTGAAGTTGGTGACATGTATGCGTCGGGCACTATAAGCGGCCCTATTAAAGATAGCTTCGGCTCTATGCTGGAATTGACCTGGCGTGGTTCAGATCCGATAAAAATGCCAGATGGCTCGGAACGTAAATTTATTGAAGACAGAGACACGATTATCATGAGAGCTTTTGCTCAGAATAATGATGTTAGAATAGGTTTTGGTGAGGTGACAACCCAGATTTTACCGGCCGATTAAATCAAAATAAAAAACCGAATGCAAAGGAGAAAAGGCAATGATTTTCATTGCCTTTTTTATTTATGCTCTCCAAACCACTTGATGGCCCGGCTAATAATAGTTGAGTCGCTGATATCATCCAAATGAAGGTCAGGCGAAAGATTTTCTTCATATACAAACTTTCCCCTATCGCAAATAAAATTAGTAGAAAAATTCATGCTTAAATTAGGCGGAAATTGAAAATATCCATTTGATGTAGTGTAACCGGAAACCGTTGACTTGCCCATTATAATATCATTGGGACGATTACGGAATGCTACAGCTGCTACAAATCCGGAACTTATTGTTATCGGTCCAATAACCACAGCAACATGCAAATCAGGATATAAATGCTTGTTTTTCAAATCAACCTTTGCAACGGTATATTCGTTAAGTAATAATTTTCCGTCTTCAAGTCGCCATGTTCTGTCGATATTATAATCGGGACCGGTTTCATAAATAATATTTTCATTACCAAGCAGAGGATATAATCCACATAACATTGGATATACATTACCACCGGAATTATATCTGAAATCCAGAATTACGCCTTCAATTGTATCATTCAGATAATACGAAACGGAATCATAAAATGCCTGTGCATATTTATCAATTTCTGAAGGTGGAATTTCGTAACCGGGCACAAGAATGTACAGATACTTATCAAGTGTTTTAAATTCAGGTTTGTTTTTGTGGGATTCCGCAATTTTCATCATAGCGGAATAAATTCCCCGTTCATTGTCATTCAGCTCCGGGTAATTACCGTAAAAATTACCACTTAAATACATTTGTGTATGAACGTCACCCAAATGCTCCAGAATACTTACAAAACAACGCATCGTATCAGATGTATTCTTTGCGCTGTTAATGCATTGATCAAACAACTGATGTTCCTGATCCCAGTTCAATTTATTCCGGTGAACAGAATTGTACTTTATAAAATTAAACAAAGAATCAGAGTGCACTGGCAATTGTGAAAATGCTGATTCTGAAAGAAAAAATATCAGAATAAATAATCCGCATGTAATGCTTGAAAAAAGTAAAGATTTAACCATTGCCATTTAAGAATCAGATTAATCCCTCAAAAATGGTTAAATAATTCCAAATTTGTTAATTCCCATACCAATTTGAATTGATAATTCTGTATCCGTCATTCAATAAATGGAGACAACCTGATGAATCAAGGCCTTCGTAGTTTTGATTTAGATAATTCTTAGATATTGATTTACTTTGCGAACCCAAAATAAATAGCTGTAAAAATGAAACTTGCTACAAAATTAATACACGCCGGTCAGGAGCCTGACCCTTCAACAGGAGCAATTATGACTCCGATATATCAGACTTCTACTTTTGTACAGGAAGCTCCTGCCAAACACAAAGGCTATGAATATGCACGCTCGCAAAACCCAACGCGTACGGCGCTGGAAGCTTGCCTGGCTTCCATTGAAAATGCAAAATTTGGTCTCTCATTCTCATCTGGCGTAGCCGCAACCGATGCGATAATAAAATTATTGGTTCCAGGTGATGAAGTAATTGCCGCAGACGATATGTATGGCGGAACATACAGGCTTTTTACCAAAATTTACGAACCCATGGGAATTCGTTTCCATTTTGTGAACATGGCAAATCCATCATCAATTAAGCCCTTCATCAATGAAAAAACAAAGTTGGTCTGGACCGAAACACCTACCAATCCTTTAATGAACATTTGCGATATCAGTGAGCTCGCTGCAATTTGCAGAGAAAACAAAATTCTGCTGGCTGTTGACAATACATTCGCAACACCATGGAGCCAGAATCCGCTGGATTTAGGTGCAGATTTGGTTATGCACAGTGCAACGAAGTATCTGGGCGGCCATTCGGATGTAATTCACGGTTGCATCATGTTAAATGATCCCCAATTGCGTGAGCGCTTGTATTTTATTCAAAAAAGTTGTGGGGCCGTTCCCGGCCCGATGGATTGTTTTCTCGTTTTGCGAGGATTAAAAACAATGCATGTACGCATGAAAGCGCATGCAGAAAACGGAGAAAAAATCGCTCACTTTTTAAAAGTACACCCGAAAATTGAAAAAGTTTACTGGCCGGGCTTTGAAAATCATCCGGGACATGAAATTGCAAAAAAACAAATGCGCAGTTTCGGTGGCATGATGAGTATCGTGCTTAAAGATGGGACAAAAGAAGCCGTTTCAAGAATGATGACTTCAACCAAATTATTTGCACTTGCTGAAAGTTTGGGTGGTGTTGAATCATTAATTAACCATCCGGCGAGTATGACGCATGCATCAATTCCCAAAGAAGAACGGGATAAAATCGGCGTGGTTGAAGGATTAATCCGTTTATCGGTTGGAATTGAAGATTGTGATGATTTACTGGATGATTTGAAAAACGCGCTTGAAAAGGTATGACAGGTCAGGCTTTTGTTACAGGTACATCCCGCGGATTAGGCAAAGCCTGCGTTGAGCAATTATTAATTGCAGGTTGGGAGGTTGTTGGTATCGGGCGATCAATTCCTCATTTTGAGGATAAAATACCGGCCGAAAATTACACTCATATTTTCGCCGATCTTTCGGATGCAGAAAATACTGCAGAATTAATGCTGCCATATAAACCTGAAGCGCCGCAACATTTATTAATCAATAATGCAGGAACTCTTGGCGAAATTGCTCCGGTGGGTAAATTAAATAACCGGCAACTAATTAAAGATTATAATTTAAATGTAATTGCGCCGGCCATTTTGAGCAATAAATTTATGATGCTCACTCAGTCGAAATACGATAAAAACAGGTATATAATTAACGTAAGTTCTGGTGCGGCCAAACATCCATATGCAGGCTGGGCCATGTACAGCAGTTCTAAAGCTGCGCTTGATGCGTTTGCTTATTCGGTGCATGAAGAAAAAGTGATAATTAATGACAAAAGAACATTTTTCTGTTCTGTTGCTCCCGGTGTAATTGATACTGAAATGCAAAATCAAATACGGGAAGCGAATCCGGAATATTTCCCTGAAAAACCTCGTTTTGTTGAGTTACATAAAAATCACTATTTACGTAAACCTGCAACAACAGCCCGGAAACTCCTTGATGCTGTTCTTAATATGAGAGATAATCAATTTTGGGTAGTATTTGATTTACGAAGTCTCGATCCATTGGCAAATCAGTGAGGTAATCAGTTTAATGCTATTGAAGACAGAGTATGTCGCGCCTTCTGACCATAGTTTTGTTAATTATTAGCAATGCCTTTATGGTCCTTGCCTGGTACGGACATTTGAAATTTCAGGAATGGGGTAAATTCAGCAAGCTTGGATTAATTTCGGTTATATTAATATCCTGGGGAATTGCACTCTTTGAATATATGTTTCAGGTCCCGGCCAACCGAATAGGATATTCCGGTAATGGAGGTCCTTTTAATTTATTTCAATTAAAGGTTATTCAGGAAGTAATTACATTGCTGGTATTTGTAATTTTTGCGCTTCTCGTCTTCAAAAATGAACAATGGAAATGGGATTATTTATGGGCTTTGCTCTGCCTGATAGCTGCCGTTTATTTTGTTTTCCGGAAATAATTACTTATTGAAATCTATTATTTGCGTGGGAGCCTATAAATCATCAAATTCTATATCGTAATCTTTTGATAAGTCGAAATTTGAGGAATTAATTTTTGCTTTCTTCAACAACTGATTAACCCGCATAATTTTAATCAACTTCAGGAGCCTGAGCTCATAAACATTTAAATTACCTAATTTTTTCTTATTTACCTT
>JAGQVC010000227.1 GCA_020438185.1 Bacteroidota bacterium | reverse complement strand
ACTCGCCCTTACGAAAAGGAAAAACAATCCGCCGCAGGCGAAAAACGAAATAATAAACAGCCAGGCCCAGGTATCCTGACCGGCACTGTTGCGCAGGCTCATGAACCACCGTTTGTAAAATAGCACCGGAACAGTTTCAATTTTATCCTCAATATGCGTGTTGGCCAGTTCAAGGTTAAAGCGGATGTCGTCATCGGCCGGATTCATTTTCAAGGCCCGCTCATAATTCAGGATGGAATTGCTGTAATCGGTAAGCTTAAAATAGGCGTTTCCCAAATTGTAATATAGATTCGCTGACCGGTATCCATCTTCCTTAACCAGTTTCTCATACAAAAGCACCGAAGCATTGTAATCGCCCGCTTTGTAAAGCTCTTCGGCCTTTTGCATATCGGTGTTAATTTCCGCTTTCAGCGGGATGAAAACAAAAATAAAAACAGCTGTAAAAAACGATATAAGTCTCATGATTTCAGTGTTTTATCAATTTTCGTAATTAGCTTTTCCGATTTTGCGAAAATCTCCTGCATATTGGCTTCGGCTCCGGGGGCGAAACGCGCAAACTCGCATGCCTGAAGGATTTCTTCCAACTCAGAAATCTCAGGACCACTTACTTTTCTGGATTTAAGCTTTTCGGCTATTACTTCCTTATTCAATGAGGCTGTAGGAATTTGAAGCCTGTCGCTCAGAAAACCGTATAAAGCCCTGAAAACTTCATCGTAAAACGCATTTTTCTCGTTATTGCGAAGCAACTCACCGGCTTGCTTAAGTCGTTTGCGGGCAACGCTTCCTGCTTCGCGGCTTTTATATAAACCCCGATTCTCACGAATTTTATTTTGCCTGTTACGCACAATCAACAATGCCAGCAATGCCACCGGTGGCAAGGCTGTAAGTGAATAAAATGCAGGACTGAGGAAAAAAGGTTTGTCCTCTTTCATTCTCACATCTCCGGCATCGGGTTTCAGATAGCGAACGTCCGAGCTGATTGTTTTAACGGCACTACCCTGCCCGCTTCTACCCGAAATCACCTGATCGCCCGAGCCTTTTGCAACATTCACTTCAATCGCCGGTAATGTAACCGATTCGTATTTTTCGGTTGCAGTTGAAAAATAGGACCAGGTAAAAGGACCAATGAGGTATTTTCCCCCGGCACGGGGAATTAATAAATAATCAAACTCACGCGAGCCGCTCATTCCGCCTTCGGTAACACGGATTGCATCCTTAATCTGCGGATCGTAAGCTTCAAATTCGGGAGGGAAAGCCAGTTCGGGAGCTTCAAGCAACTTAAGGTTGCCTGTTCCGGTCACTTTTAGCTTAAAATTAATGGCATCGCCTGATTTAACATCGTTTTTGTCGACAGATGATTCGATCTCAAATTTACCGACGGCACCGCTAAAGTCAGCCGGTTTTCCGGTGGTTGGATGAGGCTCAACCAAAATTGAATGAGGCTGACTTTTAACTTTTACCTCTACATCTTTAAAACCGCCGCCAAAAAACTGATCAAAGAAATTCTGAGCCGCAACGCGCTCGCGCACCAGACATGTAGCCTCGAGGGCCGGGATTTCGAGTTTTCCGCTTTTCTGAGGAAAAAGCACCGACCGCTTGAGTTCGGCCGTGTACCAGTTCGATCCATTGTACTGTTCAACCTCCAGCTTATCGTTTTTATTCATTTGAACCTCCTCGGCATAAAACCCGTTGAATGTCGGGAACTTGAGGTCGGAGAAGTTGATTTGTCCGTATTTGGAGTATATCTTATAGGTAACCGAGATAGCCTCGCCCAGACTTACTTTGCTCTTATTTACAATCGCTTTCACAAAGATTTTGTCCGAAGTGGCCGTCTGAGTCTGGTTTTGAACCTGTCCCTGATTTCCCTGACGCGGATTAGCGACGGATTGTTGAGCATTCGATGCGTCGGTCACTTCAATGGAAATCTCTTCAGAACCAATTTTACCATTCCCAACCTTAGTGTAAGCCGGACCAATTTTGAAGGTGCCTTTCTTACTGCATGAAAGCACAAAATAAAAGGTCATGGTTTGCGAAAACGAACCATTTATCATTTGCACACTTGAACTCTGGTTTGGTCCGCTGAACACGTTGAATTCACTAAGGTCAGGCGGTGTAAAACCGGAGGCATTCGAGTTTATTGTAAAGCTAAGTTTAAAGCGCTCACCAACCGCCACGCGTGAAGGAGCTGCGGCTTTGAATGTGATCTCCTGTGCATGCAGGGCAGGAATCAGTGCAAATACGCAAAGTGCTAAAACGATGAGCTTCTTCATTTCTTACCAGTCTTTTCCTGAGCCACCAACGCCGGGGCGCTGCTCCTTTTTCTCCTGTTCTTTTCTGAGTTGCTTTTCCTGACGATCAAGAGCATCCAACATACGTTCTGCTTCTTCCCTGTCAATATTTTGTTTCTGTTCTTCCTGTTTCTTATCCTGATCCTGTTTTTGCTGTTGCTGCTTCTGCTCCTGCTTTTCCTCCTTCTTATCCTTGTTTTCTTTTTGTTGCTGTTGTTGTTGCTGCTGCTGCTGTTGCTTACGCAACATCTGATAGGCATACGAAAGGTTGTAACGACTATCTTCTGCTCCCGGATCAAGCTTTAGTGCTTGTTTGAAAGCTTCAATGCTTTGTTCGTACTGTTTTTCCTTCAGCAGCGAATTACCCAGATTATGGAAGATTTTCGACTGCCTCGATTTATCGCTTGAGCTACTTCTGAGAGAATCCAGAATTTTCGCAGCTTCGGCGTACTTTTCCTGTCGGTACAGCGAATTGGCCAGATTGTACTGACCTGTCCAGCTGTCCTTATTCTTCTCCAAACCTTTGCGATACTCAATTTCTGCGTCGTTGAATTTGCCTTTTTCATACAGGTCGTTGCCTTTTCTGAAATGGCTGGTTTCTGATTGCGCAGAAAGTCTTCCGGCCGGCATGGCCAGAATAATTAAGAGAATAACTGAATAGTTTATCTTCATTTCTGCTTCTTTTCAGTATTGAACAAATCTACCCGTTTTGATATTGCACTACGCCTGTCATTCACTAAAAACTCAATTAATAATAACAGCAGTCCCGGTAAAAGAAAATACTGGAAACGGTCCTCGTAATCGGTAAACACTTTTGTTCCGAAATCGGTTTTCTGCATCGAGTTAATTTGTGTGAACAAATCCTCGAGACCTACATTTCCGGTGCTTGCCTGAACAAAAACGCCACCGCCTGCTGTCGCGACTTCTTTAAGCATTTCGGGGTTCATCCGCGAAATAACGGTACTTCCTGAGGCATCCTGCTTAAATCCAATCAGTCTGCCATCCTTGTATTCAGGAACCGGAGCTCCCTGAGCTGTTCCAATTCCGAGTGTATGCACCGTTATTCCTGCAGCGCGTGCTGCTTTTGCTTCTTCAACTGCATCATCTTCGTGATTTTCACCATCGCTGATGATAATTATTGCACGGCTGCGCGTTGAAGATTTGGGGAGGCTTCGCGCACTCACCTGGAT
>JAGQVC010000226.1 GCA_020438185.1 Bacteroidota bacterium | reverse complement strand
AGCAGAAAATATTTAAGTTTTCTCTCAGGTCATGAATTAAGTTGGCTGCTTCCGGAATAGATCCGTTTAGATAAACAGGAGTAACAGGCGACTGTGTATTTCCAATATTAAAACCTTCAGCTTTCAGTCCATCCTGCAAGGCACGAACAATTTTCCAAAGATTCTCTTTCAGCTCAGGTTGTGTTTTAAGAAGCTCGAGTCGTTTTAATGCACCCACAACCAATGGCATAGGCAGTGCCTTAGCGAAAATCTGAGAACGCATATTGTACCTGAGGTATTCAATCACATTCTGCTCTCCTGCGATAAATCCACCGATTAAAGCCATGGATTTAGCAAAAGTTCCGAAATACAAATCAACACCATCCATGCAGTTTTGCTCTTCTGATGCTCCGGCTCCGGTTTTACCTAAGGTTCCAAATCCGTGTGCATCATCAACCAGTAATCTAAACTGAAATTTGCTTTTAAGTGCCACAATTTCTGCAAGTTTACCCTGGTCTCCTGACATACCGAAAACACCCTCAGTAATTACCAGAATGGCTCCGTTGGTATCCTGTACAAGTCTTGTAGCGCGTTCCAGCTGGGTTTCAAGGTTACGGATATCGTTGTGAGGATAAACAAATCGTTTACCCATATGCAATCTTACTCCATCAATAATACAGGCATGCGATTCAGAATCGTAAACAATAACATCATGACGGTCAACCAATGAATCAATTGCAGACATGATTCCCTGATAACCGTAGTTCACAAGGATAGCATCTTCTTTCTTTTCAAAGGCTGCCAGTTCGGCTTCCAGTTTCTCATGTAAATCTGAGTTACCAGACATCATTCGGGCTCCCATCGGGAGTGCATTTCCGTATTGCGCCGCACCTTCTGCGTCAGCTTTCCTAACTTCAGGGTGGTTGGCAAGCCCCAGATAGTTATTCAAACTCCAGTTAAGCCGCTCCTTTCCGCGAAATACCATACGGGGACCAATTTCACCTTCCAGCTTAGGGAATGTGAAATATCCGTGAACGTCCTTTGCGTATGCACCAAGAGGACCACGATTCAGTTTGAGTTTTTCGAATAAATCCATAAATTTCTGCGTGTTTGCAAAATTGCCGCAAAAGTACGTAAAATAAGAATACGAATAATTAAAGTCATGAACACTCGTTTGTTCATGAGCTAATTTTTACTTTTGCAGGCATGATCAGGTATTTGAAAGTGATTCTTCCGCTTTTGGTTTGGGCAATAATTGCAGGGTCCTGCAGCGATTACCAGAAAGTTTTGAAGAGTAATGACTACGGTCGTAAGCTGGAGCTTGCAACAAAACTTTATAACAAAAAGGATTACAACAAGGCTTTCCCGCTTTTCGAGGAGTTGGTTAGTGTAAAAAGGGGCACCAGGGAAGCAGAGGATATTTACTATTATTATTGTTACTGCAATTATTATCTGGATGACCTGATTAGTGCCAGCTATCACTTTTCACAGTTTGCGAAAACCTATCCTGCGAGCCAGAAAGCAGAGGAAACAGCGTTCATGAGTGCGTATTGTTACTATCTGGGCTCGCCCGTGTATTCACTTGATCAGTCGAATAGCTACAAGGCAATTGAAGAATTGCAGTTGTTCATCAACAAGTACCCAAACAGCACCCGGATTGAGGAATGCAATACATTAATAGATAAGCTCAGGAAGAAGCTTGAAGTAAAATCTTTCGAAAAAGCTATGTTGTATTTCAAGACAACAGACTACAAAGCAGCAATTATTGCTTTGAACAACACACTTAAGGATTTTCCAATGACTGAGTACAAGGAAGAAATCCTTTTCACAATTATGAAAAGCAACTTTCTTCTGGCAGAAAACAGTTACGAAAACAAGAAAGCAGAGCGATATAAAGCAGCTATTGATGCTTATAATGTTTTTATTGATAAATTTGCCACCGGAAAATATACATCTGAAGCTCAAAGCATTGTTAACAAAGCGAAAGAGCGGTATCAGCAATATTCTTCCCTAAATAAGTAAACGAAACAGACAATTATGTCGGTAGAAAACACCACTGTTACCCGCGACTTACGCGACCTTGAAAACCCAACCGGTAATGTATATGAATCAATTGCCGTAATCGGGAAGCGTGCAAATCAGATTGCTCTAAATGTGAAAGAAGAACTGAATTCAAAACTTCAGGAATTTGCCACATCAAGTGATAATCTGGAAGAAATTTTCGAGAATAGGGAGCAGATTGAAATTTCTCGTCACTACGAGCGTATGCCTAAACCAACTCTTGTTGCAATTCACGAATTCCAGGAAGGTAAGGTTTATTTCCGCAACCCTTCAGAGGAGGCCGGAGAGGATAAATAATTTTTTCCGATGCTCTTCCGGAAGAAAATTATCCTCGGTATAACCGGAAGCATTGCAGCTTATAAAAGCGCCTTGCTTGCCCGCCAGCTGATAAAAGCGGGTGCGGAAGTCAGGGTTATCATGTCTGAATCTGCGAAGGATTTTATTACACCGCTCACATTACACACTCTCACTAAAAATCCCGTCAATCAGTCATTTACTGTGGGAGAGCAGGGTGAATGGGTAAATCATGTGGAATTAGGTTTGTGGGCAGATGCCATATTAATTGCTCCGGCCAGTGCCAATACCCTTTCTCATTGTGCAGCAGGAATCTGCGACAGTCTGCTGATTGCTGTATATCTTTCTGCTCGTTGTCCGGTGTTTTTTGCTCCTGCAATGGATGTTGATATGTGGAACCATCCCTCTACCAAAAGCAATGTAAGAACATTGCAGACTTATGGGAACCACATCATAGCACCCGGAACCGGTGAACTGGCCTCTGGATTAATCGGAGAGGGGCGTATGAGTGAACCAGAAGAAATTGTTGATTTTCTTGAGGATTATTATTCTTCTGCACGCCTCATGCGTGGAAAGAAAATCCTGATTTCTGCCGGACCAACCATTGAACCCATAGATGATGTCAGATTCATTTCCAATCATTCTTCCGGTAAGATGGGATATGCGATTGCGTCCGAACTCGCATCCCGCGGAGCGGAAATTACGCTGGTTAGCGGCCCTGTAAACAATTTAAATATTCACCCCGCTGTTCGCATAATTCATGTGCGTACCGCAGATGAAATGTATGATGCTTGCCTGAATGTTTTCCCCGAACAGGATGCGGCTATTATGACTGCCGCTGTCGCAGATTTCAAACCAGAGGCAACTTATGCCGGAAAGATAAAAAAGGATGAAACACCTCTTGAAATCAAGCTCCGGCACAATAAAGACATATTGAAGGAGTTAGGCTCTGTGAAAACAGAAGACCAAATTCTTATTGGCTTTGCTTTAGAAACTTCAGAAGGTAAAAACAACGCTGCCATCAAGATTAAAAATAAAAACCTGAATATGATTGTTCTTAACTTGTTTGATCAGCAAAATCAGGTTTTTGGTAGCGATGTTAATCATGTTTCTTTTGGGTTTGCCGATGGCAAATGGAAAGACTT
>JAGQVC010000225.1 GCA_020438185.1 Bacteroidota bacterium | reverse complement strand
GGTTTTCGACCCAGGGCAGATGCTTATTGTCGCTTAACACTTTCATGAACGAAGCCAGGTAAACGTTGGCATGCGGCTTCATATAAACGTTCTCAACAATTACGTCGCGACTTAGTTTGTGCTCGTTTTTGAGGATGCTGTGAATTTCTTCGGGCAGGGTATTGCTTAAATATCCGCGCAGAAGGATTTTACCGTAGTAGGAGCCACTTCCCTCATCGCCCAGAATGTATCCGAGTCCGAGACCTGAGTTAGCCTGTTTTACAATATCTCCATCAAAATAGCAGCTATTTGAGCCTGTTCCCAGAATTCCTGTGATAGCAGGATTTTCGTCCCATGTAGCGAATGCGGCGCCTACGAGATCGTGGTCTACGTAAATTTCGGCATTTTCGAACACAGAGCGAAGCGCCCGCTCAACAACCAGTTTAAGTTCTTTGCTTGAGCAACCGGCGCTGTATAAAAACAAGGCGGTTACCTGTGGTGCAAAAGCCATCATTTCGGCATTCTGCCGGATGGCATTTGAAATAACAGCTTCGTTATGGAAATAGGGATTGAATCCCATGGTGCTGAAGGATTTCGACTCCTGATTTTCATTCAGTAGCATCCAGTCGCATTTAGTTGATCCGCTGTCGGCAATCAGTAGCATAAGTTTTATTTAGGTTTTAGAGAATAAAATCGGTTGATAAAAAGTGGGAACTTCGCTCTTCAAGAATGGTTGAGAACAATTCCCGGTTGGCATCGGTATCACGGGTGGCCACCATAGTCCGGATGGAAAACACACGCAGGGCATCAAACACGCTTAGTGTGCCTTCGGCAGAATCTTTTCTGCCATTAAAAGGGTACACATCGGGTCCGCGCTGGCATTTGGTATTAATATTTACGCGGCAAACCTGGTTCACTAGCGGGTCTATAAGTTCTGCTATCCGGCCGGGATTACGGCCGAAAATACTAACCTGCTGACCATACTGACTTTGAACCATGTAATTGATAGGCGCCTGCACATCGTCGAATTCGAGAACGGGAACAACTGGTCCGAACTGTTCTTCTTCAAAAATGCGCATGTTCGGTTTCACCGGGAATAACACGGTTGGTGAATAAAAGCTCTGGTATGATTGTCCACCGCCTTCGTTGCAGATTGAAGCGCCCTTTGAAAGTGCGTCATCAACCAGTTCCTGCAAATAAGCAGGTTTGCCCGGTTCCGGCAAAGGGGTTATATCAACGCCTGATTCCCAGGGCATTCCCATTTTGAGTTTTTCAATCTTTTTGCAAAAAAGACTAAGAAATTCTTCGCGAAGCGAGGAATGCACAAAAATCATTTTCAGTGCTGTGCAGCGCTGACCATTGAATGCAAGAGAGCCGTTTACACATTCCGATACTGCAACGTCAAGATCTGCATCTTCGAGAATGATTGCCGGATTTTTTGCATCCAAACCAAGCACCGAGCGTAATCTGTTTGAGCGTGGATGCTGCCTTTTCAGAATGTTGGCAACACGACTGGAGCCAATAAATGCAAGCACATCTATCCTACCCGATTTCATGAGGGTGCCGGCTGTCTTTTCGCCGTCGCCATAAATAACATTGATAACTCCGGGCGGAAAACAATCTCTGAATAAATTCAGGAATGGCCGCATGAGCAGAAAGCCAAAGCGGGCCGGCCTGAAAATTACCGTATTGCCCATGATTAGCGCCGGAATCAGTGTCGCAAAAGTTTCATTAAGGGGATAATTGTACGGCCCCATGCAAAGCACAACACCCAAAGGACCGCGACGAACCTGAGCATAAATATCCTGGTGAAGCTCGAGTTTTGCCGAATCGCGGTTCATGTTTTTAAGTGCCTCGATGGTGTCGGCAACATATTCGACCGTGCGGTCGAACTCGGCAGCAGAATCAGTTTTGCTTTTTCCGATCTCCCACATCAGCCAGGTGATGGTTTCATCTCTGAGCGCCATCATTTTATTGAGAAAATCCTGCACGTGCAGGATGCGGTCGCTCTCTTTCATGGTTGGCCATTCACCACGGCCTAAATCGTAGGCTTTATGTGCGGCGTTTAAAACCTCTTCCATGGAATTTTCATCCATTTCGGGGTATAACCCAAGATGATAGCGTTCAATTCCGCCGGCAGGCGAAGGCACAAAAACTGGCGAATACACCTGCCCAAAAGGCCCGGACCAGGATTTAAGCTCACCACCACATAAATATTCCTTTTGCTCAACAGGATGCGGAGCTTCTTCCGCCGATGAGGCGAAATTTGCAGGAAACAAATTATAAATGGGAGTATTTTCTACCATATAAAGCGCTGTCAAACCGATAGAATTCCTGCTATCCTCATCATTTCAGGATCCAGATTATCTACATTTCTGATGGCTTGTTCGAATGGGGTAAATTTAACCTGATTATTTACAATACCGAGCATGCCGCCCGATTTCCCTTTCAACAGGAATTCAACAGCATGTACGCCCAGCGTTGAGGCCAGCACCCGGTCGGAAACAGTTGGAGAACCACCTCGCAGCAAGTGCCCGAGAATAGTCACTTTGGTATCGTAGTAACCGAATTTTTCCTGTACCTCTTTGGCCAGTTCGATGGTATGACCGGGAGAGCCTCCTTCGGCAACCACTACCAGACTCGAAGATTTCTTGGAAGAAGCCCCGCGTTCGAGAAGCTGAATGAGCTGCTCAATCGTCATAGGCTCCTCGGGAATCATGGTTGCTTCGGCACCGGCTGCAATGGAAGCTCTCACGGCAATTTGTCCGGAGTAACGCCCCATTACTTCGATGAAAAAGAGGCGGTTATGTGATGAAGCAGTGTCACGAATTTTATCTATCGCTGCGGCAGCAGTATTTACAGCCGTATCGTAACCAATCGTGTAATCGGTGCCGTTGAGATCGTTGTCAATTGTTCCGGGAAGACCAATCACAGGAATGTCGTATTCGGATGAAAACACAGAAGCGCCGGTAAATGTGCCGTCGCCTCCGATAGCAACCAAGGCCTGAATTCCGTGTTTTTTCAGGTTTTCGTAGGCTTTTTTTCTGCCTTCGGGAGTCCTGAATTCAGCACTTCGTGCCGATTTAAGGATGGTTCCACCCCGGTGAATGATATTGGAAACAGAACGTGAGCCCATTTCCTCGATGTCGCCGGCGATAAGCCCATCGTAGCCCCGGTAAATTCCGTAAGCCTTTAGTTCATAATACTTGCAGGCCCTGACGACTGCCCGTATGGCCGCATTCATTCCCGGGGCATCGCCTCCGGATGTAAACACGCCTAAATTCTGAATAGTGCTCATTGTAATAGTCGACCGGCAAATATAAGTGTTAAACTGACACTATGTTTAGAAAATTAAAAACCAAATTGCAGCAAAGGTGCAAAGGAAAAAGAATGGATTGAAAGAGAAAAATGGCTGATATCCACAATAGTGTAGAAACTACACAATTGAAGCGGTTTTAATTATATTTGCCCACCTAATGATGTATTCGCTACTTGAAATGCCTGTAACCGGTAACAATACCGCT
>JAGQVC010000224.1 GCA_020438185.1 Bacteroidota bacterium | reverse complement strand
GCATTCGGAGATCTGGCAGCCGGAACTTTTGTTAGTGCCGGAACTGTGAGTCTGAACAGCAATAACCTTTCTCCACAAAGCAATAATTCATATGTATTTACGCCATCAGCTACCAATCCGAATGGAATTACATTCGATTCAGGAATCAACTGGAGTGTAAGTGGTGGTAACGGATTTGGAGCTTTTACAGCTTCTCCGGTAAATGAAATGCCATCTGGACCAAAATACACCGGAGCTACTTCAATCCCGCGCACAGCGGCATTCACTCTTGCATCTGCAACTCAAATCATCAGTGCAGATTCAACGATATTCAGTGTTATTTCGCCAACCAATACCATTATGAAAACGGTTGCAGGCAATATTCAATCTGTTGACTTTACTGCCGCTGAAATGGGTACGCTTGGAGCCGGAAACGGATATGTTCAGATTACTCCGTACAACCTGGAAGCGCAGGTTTTAGGTGGAAAACAAATTTATCTGATAAACGAATCGGTAAGCACCACTTCGGTGACTTTCCAGTAATAGTAAATGTACTTTCGAAAAGGCGTTGTGCTTCTTGCACAGCGCCTTTTT
This sequence comes from Bacteroidota bacterium, assembly GCA_020438185.1. Classification (GTDB taxonomy): domain Bacteria; phylum Bacteroidota; class Bacteroidia; order M30B66; family M30B66; genus M30B66. The sequence continues at coordinate 2,948 of JAGQVC010000224.1, read as the reverse complement.
TGTTCCTGTCATTTCAATTTGGTTCTTACATCTGAAGCCGATTTCACATGTAAGAAATCCTTAATGTTGTTAATCAGGACTTTGCAATTTTCTGTTAATTTAGCGTTAAGCTCTTAAGAGTACTTGCATTAATGACCTATTATCATCCTGAAGACGAAGCGGAACTTCCATTTGCCGGGCCATTGAAATGGGTTGCAGCAATTGCAGCCTTGTTTGCATTGAGCTTAATTGTGGACTTCTTCATGCCTGTTGTTTGCACCGATGCCCGGGTAGAGGAAAAAATCTTCATCAAGGAAAGCAACCGTTTCGGTGGTGACACATATGATTTAAGGATTATCACTGATAAAATGAAATTCAGGGCGAAGCCCGATTTATTTGCTGCTATCGAAGATAAGACAGTTATAAATGTATGCCATACGCCTATCTACAGATCGGTTAAGCAAGTAAGTGGGTTAAATACAAAAAGTAATCTTCCTTTTTCTTTTGAGGCAGTTCTTCCCCTTTTCAGAGGTTACGGTGCATTTCCCATCAGCTTGCTTGTAGTAGCCTGTTTTTGTCTGTTTTTCAAACAGGATGATACAATTGCATACGGCTCCGGCATAATCACAATCGTTTTGTTGATTTCGATGTTGCTGATAATATGAAGCCAATTGCTGTGAATAATTTACATTCGCAGCCTATGCGCAGGATGGCACATTTATTTTCCGGATTATTTCATCCACTTTTGATGACGATTTATGCGTCCGTTATTTATTTGCTGCTTCCGTTTTACTCGTTCACACTACTTCCTCCACAGGTTTTCTGGTATGTACTAATATGTAATGCATTGTTTACCGTATTACTGCCGGTCCTTATGATTCTGCTCATGCAGAGGTACGATATGATTACATCGGTTCAGCTTAACCGCCGCGAAGAGAGAGCCTACCCAATCATTTTTACCATCCTTTTCCATGGAGCCAACTATTATTTTCTGGGCAGGGCGCAGCTTCCCGGTCCGTATATGTTCTTTCTGCTTGCCGGAATTTTCTCGCTGCTCATTGTTTTAATCGTAACGTATTACTGGAAAATTTCCTTGCATACAACCGGTATAGGCGGCGTTTGCGGAGCTTTTTTATCACTTGCGGTAATCTGGCCTGTTGATCTGAGATTTCTTATTGCCGCACTTTTTCTTGCAGCAGGCTTAACAGCCAGTTCCAGGCTGCTTTTACATGCCCACACCAATAGCCAGACAACTGCCGGGTTTCTTGTAGGATTTTTTCCACAGCTTGCCGTAATCTGGCTTGCATCCTGAGCGGCTTTAGTAAAAATTTTAATTGATCTTACATTTTTTAGTTGGTTTTTATCAAAGGGAAATTGTAAATTGCTCAATCAAACAGGTAGAAATTTGAAAACCTGTTTTCGGCAACCAACCAAACTGATACTACAGCAGCCTATGAGCAAAATTTACCAGCCTCCCCTTTTTATTTGATGTCTTTTTCGCACCTGTCGGTGTGAATTCAATTTTGGTTTCTGCTTTTTCTTTGGTGCGACATGCGTGAGTTGCACTGAATCAGCTATTTATTACCCAGATTCATCAAATGAAATTTTCAGTGAAACTCAATTCGCTGCTTGCGATTTTATTCTTTTACTTAATCACTTCTGATGCGTTTAGTGCAGTTAATTCGCTGCATTTTACCGGGCAGAAAGAGTTTCGTGTGCTTGAATTTAAAGTTCAGGCAGAAGAAAGTACCGCTTGTCTGGACTTGTTCTCCAGGTTGGATGGGCAGAGTAGTAAAATTATCTATACATCTCTGGTAGCTGAAAAACTTACGATTATTTGCGTTCCGAATGTTGAAGCATCAGAGCTCATTCATGCAGCCTCTAAACATGGGTTCACAATCTCTTTGATTTCTGATCAAATCAAGACAAAGGAGGAATTGATTCCTACACTCCGAAAGGGGAATGCCGGGCAAAAACGAATATTCAGCCGAAAAGATTTTGAAGGGTTGCCTATTCAAAAACAGGAGTTAATTCTGGCGAATCCCGATAAATACATTATTGAAGATTAATGAACAGAAGCTGGAACATATCATTTATGAGCCGGTTTCTACCTGCTTTTCTGCTGCTTGCAGCAGGATTGCCTCTATCATTAAATGCCCAATGTCCGAACACTAATGATTACTACGATGTGAACCTCACTCCGTCTACCTGTCCGGGTAGCGCCTACTATGGCTGCATGTACATGGGTGAGTATGTTACTGTAGATGTGGTGCAGGGCAACACATATGTATTCACTTCGTGTGATGAGTTCATCTTCGATACTGAAATTACCGTTTACAACAGTGGAACTGGCGCCTTAATATCTTATAATGATGATGATTGCGGTTTTCAAAGTACAGTTACCTGGACAGCTACTTTCACAGGAACGGTGAATGTTCTTTTGAATTGGTATCCTTGTGATGGTAGCACTCTGTTTTGTATTCCCCTGGAAGTAATCTGCATCTCAAATGGAGCGGGAGGCGGTCCTGGCGGAGACATTTGTACGGATGCGCTTCCGTTCTGCACCGGTACAACTTACAGCTTTCCAAACAATATTAATGTTCCCGACTTAGGCTGGATTAATTGCCTGTTCACCAGTCCTAATCCGGTTTGGTATTACATGGAGATTGATCAACCCGGAGATCTGGATATCAGCATTCAGCAATACAGCAATCTGGGAGTTCCCATTGATGTGGATTTCCTGCTTTGGGGGCCATTTACTGACCTTCCAAATGCTTGTAATCAAATAAACAGTGACCCTGAGAATAATGTAGTTGACTGCAGTTATTCCTCTTCAGCCTTTGAAGAAGCAAATATTACCGGGGCTCAGACCGGTGAAGTTTATGTGCTTCTTCTCACCAATTTTTCAAATCAAACGGGAACCATTTCGTTCAACAGTCTTTCGTCGAGCACAGCAACCACAAACTGCG
>JAGQVC010000223.1 GCA_020438185.1 Bacteroidota bacterium | reverse complement strand
ACCATTTCATAATTTAAACCTCGCAGACGCACAATAAAGTCATCAATATCATTCCTGGGTACCAGGTACCTTGAAAGCAAACGAGTAACAATTTCTACAGATGTTTCAAACTGCTCACTGATCACATCACTCGCACCGCTTTCAAGAATGGAAGACATATCAGATAAGGATTTGCCTGTTGTGAGGATGTATGCAGAAGGAGAAAGCTTCCTAATTTCAGAAACTATTAATTTGACATCGGAAACCTGATTTAGGTTGATGACAACAGCACGCGCCCTTTCGATTCCTGCATGCTTTAGAACTGCGCTGTTAAGCGCATTCCCAAAAATAACAGGCTGCTTTTTGGCCGCTGTACTGGCAAGAACAATTTCAGGATCTTTATCAATTACTCTAAATGGGATTTTCGCCATTCTAACTACTCGGGCAATATTCTTTCCGGTATCATTAAAACCAATAATTACCACATGGTCTTTAACTTCCGGCAATCCTGCCGGGATTTGAACAGAAGTTTTCAAAAGTCTTGGAAATTTTTTCCTCAAACTTTCATTCATGAAAAATGCTGATAAGCGGTTCGAATATGCATCCGATCGATTCATAACCACAGGAGTAAAAGCCATTGTAGCTATGGAAACAGCAAGAAAAAGCTGATAATTGGATTCTGAAACAACCTGATTCTCCCGACCAGACTCTGCGAGTATAAACGCAAACTCACCGACTTGCGAAACATATAAGCCTGCGAGCAGGGCAACACGTGCATTATGACCCGTATAAAAGATTGCGCTACCTGCTACTAAAGACTTAAGAAGCATAATAGTAACCGCGATTACGGCAATTTGCCATATATGATTCAGGAAAAAATCCATATTCACAAGCAAGCCGATAGATATAAAGAAAAAGCTTGTGAACACATCTCTGAATGGTAAAATGGTTCCAAAAGCTTCATGGCTGTACTCTGATTCGGAAATTATAAGTCCGGCAAGAAATGCACCCAGTGAAAGTGATAAACCTAAAGCAGAAGTAAGCCAGGCAACCGACAAGCAAACCATTAAAATTGTCAGAAGAAACAACTCGTTTGATTTACTTTTTGCAACAACAAAAAGTAGTCGCGGCATGAGAGTCCTGGAAATTATTATAACGGCGATTACAGTTACGATACCTTTTCCGATTGTAATTATAAAAGAAAAGTCAAAACTCTGTGCTCCGGAACTCAGATACGGTGTTAAAAGCATCAAGGGAACAACAGCAATATCCTGAAAAATCAGAATAGCCATTGCAGAACGTCCTCTTGGGCTGAGCAGAACACCTTTTTCCTGAAGCATCTTGAGAACAATTGCTGTTGAACTCAAAGAGAAAAGAAGGCCTATAAATATAGATTCCTTAAGCTTTAAATCAAATAAATAACCAGTTATAGTAACCGCGATTATAGTACCGAATAATTGAATTGAACCACCTAAAAAAACCTGACGTCTGATTCTCATCAGGTCTTTTAATGAGAATTCTATTCCAATACTGAAAAGCAACAGAATAATGCCTATCTCGGCAAATAAATTCAGATCAGATTCCGATTGAACAAGATTTAACAAATCAGGGCCGGCCAAAACACCGGTCAACAGAAACCCGATTACTGAGGGAATCTTAAACTTATTGCAGACAAGCAGAACAATGATCGAAAGACCAAAAATGATCCCGATATCATATAAAGCCGGTGGCATTGCAGCACTTAAAATCATCATGCAATGATATGAGTTAATTGCTTCAGCTTTGAAAAGGATTGCGTACAATTGCAAGATTTCATACTTAGATTTGAAGCACTGATTTTAATTTGATCTTCATGAAAAAAATTATTCATACAAGTGGTGCCCCTTCACCAATTGGACCTTATAGCCAGGCTGTGCAGGCAGGCAATACGGTTTTTCTAAGCGGACAAATTGCTATTGAACCTTCAACCGGCGAGCTTGTAAAGGGAAGTCTGACAGAAGAAACACGAAAAGTTATGCAGAATATCGAGGCAATTCTGAATGAAGTAAATCTTGGATTTGATTCGATTGTTAAAACTGGGATATTCTTAACAGATATGGCATTTTTTGCAGAAGTTAATGAAGAATATTCACGCTGGTTTAAATCCGATTTCCCAGCCCGTGAAACGGTTCAGGTAGCAGGATTGCCTAAAGGTGTAAGGGTTGAAATTAGTATGATTGCAATTAAAGAACCATGAATTTTTCATTAAAGAAAAACAGACAGGCTTCACTGGCATCGTTCAGTGCGGCATTCGCAGTTGTTTTTCTTGCACTTGCTGCTCATGCTCTAAAATCAAGACTTGATCCAGATAAAGTAAGTGCGATTACAACAGCCGGACAAATACAGTTGTTTCATGCTATCGCAATGATAGCCATGTTTTCATCAGGACCTGAGATGCAGGCCAACTTGAGGCTGGCCGGCAAAATGTTATTTGCAGGCAGTTTGATTTTCTCCCTTAGTATTTATTTGCTGGCTACTATACCTTTAACAGGTCTGGATTACCTGCACTTTCTCGGCCCTGTTACCCCGATTGGTGGTGTACTGATGATCTGCGGATGGGTAATCGCCGGATTAAAATACCTGAAATAATCTATTATGCATTCTGATTTGCTCAAATATTACCGGCACCTGAAAGAAACTGCTGCATTGCGCTCAGCTTTGTCTTTGTTGCAGTGGGATCAGGAAGTAAACATGCCCATTTCTGCAGCAACTTCGAGAGCCAATCAAATCAGCATACTTAGCGGATTAGTTCATGAGAAATATACAAACAGAGAATTTATTAATCTCACCAATAAACTTTACAACGCAGCAGATTTGACTAAATCTGAAAAAAGATCGGTCGCTAAGACTTTAAAAAATATTACGAAATCCACTTTGTTATCAAAAGAATTTGTTGAAAAAGTAAGCTCGGTTACTTCACATGTTTTTAATTCATGGCTTGATGCGAGAAAAAACAATAATGCCAACGACTATTTAAAAACACTACAAGAACTTGTTGATATTAAAAAGCGGGAATATGAATTAAAATATCCGGGATTGGATGTTTATGAAGGTTGTCTTGATGAATATGATGAGGGGGTCAACACAAGCGAACTGGACAGGCTTTTCAAAAACCTGTTACCCGGAATTGACCAGATTATAGCTAATATTCCGAAATCGGACGATGATTTTCTATTTCTCAAAAGGCATTATCCTGCTGACAAGCAGTGGAAATTTGGACTTGAAATAATGCAGAATTGCGGATTTGATTTCCGTGCCGGACGACAAGATAAATCTGCACATCCATTTACGATTACTATTTCAGAAGGCGATATCCGAATTACGACCAGAATAGATGAAAATAATTTTGCTGAAATGTTCTGGAGCAGCATGCATGAATTAGGACACGGATTATATGAACAGGGAATTCCACAGCAATTTGAAGGTGCTCCGGAGTCTGAAGCCTGCTCCATCAGCATTCATGAGTCACAATCTCGTTTCTGGGAAAATCATATTGGAAGGTCTTCT
>JAGQVC010000222.1 GCA_020438185.1 Bacteroidota bacterium | reverse complement strand
GTGTTGTTAATGTTGCCGGAGGTGTAATCGGTTTATTCTCGATTCTGGTAGGTGGTTTTGGAATCGCTAATATTATGTTTGTTAGTGTGCGCGAAAGAACCAATATTATAGGAATTCAGAAAGCTCTGGGAGCGAAGAATTATTTTATTCTTTTTCAGTTTTTGTTTGAGTCTGTTTTACTCGCCATAATTGGCGGATTAATAGGACTAATTGTGATCTTTTTACTCACTTTGGCATTAAGTGCCGGTCTAGATATGGATATTTCTCTAAGTCTGAAAAATATCAGTCTGGGTATTTTAATTTCATCGGTTATTGGTTTAATAGCCGGTCTGGCTCCTGCTCTTTCAGCCTCACGGCTGGATCCGGTTGAAGCCATGCGCGCCAAATAAATTATTTTCTATGCAAATTCCATCCAAAAATCCTGAAGATTATATTTCTCAAATTCCTGACGATCGCAAGCAAGCATTCAGCAAACTGAGAAATACCATTCTGGAGAATTTACCTGAGAAATTCAAAGAGGGAATGGCTTACGGTATGATCGGGTATGTTGTTCCTCACGAAGTTTATCCTGCAGGATATCACTGTGACCCTAAATTGCCGCTTCCATTTATGAGCATTGCTTCACAAAAGAATTTTATCGCATTTTATCACATGGGTATTTATGCTGACAAGGCTTTGCTTGATTGGTTTGTAGCCGAATATCCCAAATATGTTAAATCTAAGCTCGATATGGGCAAAAGTTGCATCCGGTTTAAAAAACCTGATGAAATCCCGTTTGAATTAATTGCCGAACTTGTGCGCAAAATGCCGGCTCAGCGCTGGATTGATTTATACGAAAGTGCGATTAAAAAATAGTTTGTTATGAAAAAGAATGATTCTCAATTTATTGCCGACTGGAGTAATACACGCAAGAAAGGGCTATTCCGATTTATGTTGAGCAGCGGTTTGGTTTTCTCTGTAATAATGATACTTTTTAATATAATCTGGGAATCTTTTGAAACCTCGTTCGGCGAAGTTATCAGTGATAAAATGACACTGATTCGTGCATTAATCTGGATTGGAGCCGGATTACTTGTTTATGCACCATTATTTTGGTTTATCAGCGAAAGCCGGTATAGAAAATTAACGGGCGAGAATACTTCCGGCAAGTAATTGCTTTACAGTATCAAATGCAGACAATCATTTTTTTTAACAGCATCTCTTTTTGGGGCGGAGGAGAAAAACTTCATTTGGAATATGCCGAAAAGTTTGTTGAAAAAGGTTATCGTGTCGTACTTTTTATTTCCCGCAATGGCGAGCTTGACAAGCGTTGCCCGGATAAAAAATTTATTATAGAATATATCAGTATCGGGAAATTAAGTTTTTTAAATCCGGTTAAAATTGCTTCTATCGCTTACCGAATAGCGAATTATGGAGCTTCAGCTATTATTTTTTCTGCTTCGCAGGATATGAAGTTTGCTTGTATTGCCGGTAGAAAAGCAGGTGTGAAAAGTCTCGTTTATTTAAGAGGACTTGCGGTGCCCGTTAAAAACAATTTTGTGAACAGGCAGCTTTTTTACAACTACATTACGCACTTTGCAATGAATTCTTTGGAAACAGAGCGTTGCACTATAGGTAGTTTCGACCGGCAAAAAATCCAGGGATTGATTCAGGTAATTTACCATGGAATCGATTTGAAGGAATTTAATCCTGAAAATTTTCAGGTTTCAAATTTCAGAGCCGGATACGATGGTGTTATCATCGGTAATGCGGGTCGTTTAACACCACAAAAGGCACAAATTGACCTGATTATTGCGGCTTCACTTTTAAAAAAGAAAAATCTCAATTTTAAAATTCTTATAGCCGGTTCAGGTGACTTGCATGATGAATTGCAAAAGGCAATCCGACATTATCATGTTGAAGACTGTGTAACGCTTGCGGGCTTCATTCGTGATATTCCGAGATTTCTTTCAAATATTGACGTGTTTGCGCTTACGTCCCGTTGGGAAGGTTTTGGATTTGTTCTGGTTGAGAGCATGGCGCTGGGTAAACCTGTTGTAGCTTATAACTTGTCGAGTAATCCCGAAATTGTCAGCCACAACCAGAATGGGTTTTTAATTTCACCTGGTAACATCAGGGAATTTGCAGAAGGCCTGGAAAAACTGATTGTTAACCAGCAAATGAGGCTCGAAATGGGTAAGCAGGGCCGCACTGCTGCCGAAAATCGTTTTGAAATAACGGAACGCGTCAACGAATTTGAGACATTTATTCATACACCGGTTGAGTTGAAGAAACCTGTTGTAAAAAAGGTGACCAAACAGAAAACTTCTGATAAAGGTCAGCGCACGAATTACCAAAGGTGATAATAATGTTACTTAACGCTAAGGCTATCAACGCCGGCTGTTGAATTCACAAAATACACCATCGGTCTTACCGTATTCAGCCGGGCTCCAATCCATTCCTTAATTCTGGATTTTTCCTGATCATTCAAAGCCTCTTTATCTACACCCAAAATCACCAAATCGCGTGTAAAAGTATCCACATGAGCCTCGCCGTACATTCTTGAATTTGCGAATGTGCAGGAATGTATTTGAGGAAAAATTGGCTTTATTTCCTTGTAAAGCTGCTGTCCCTGTAATGGCAGGTTTTTCAGGCTGTCGGCCTTTGATTTTTCGGCATCAAGTGAACTTAAAGTTGCATTCAACTGATTTCTTAACTGCTGTGTTTCATCCAATTCTTTTTCATTCGATGCAAAGCCCTGTTGAATTTCCAAATTTGAATTTTCAATATTAAAGTCACTTAAATGATTGTGAATCATTGCCTTATCATTGTCAGACAAGGCGTTGCCTCCATAGACCAGTTTAATACTTCTGCTACCCGGATTAATTTCGTTGCGAAGCAAATAACTGCCGCCTACAACGGTATTATTATTAATAAATCGGTTGGCATTTTCCGAAAAACGCTCATTCTGAACCAGCAAATACCCAAAATATACACTGGGTAAAATAGTAATTAATAAAACTGCTGTAATCCAGCGGTTAATATTACTCTTTCGTTCCGCATCAACTTCCATGGCAATAGGGAATCGGAAAACCCTTGAGGCCAGCAGGGAAGAAATAGCAATAAAAACGGTGTTAATTGTAAATAAATAAAATGCCCCGAAAAAATAATTGTACTGTGCTGTCGCAAGTCCATACCCGGCCGTGCACAAAGGTGGCATTAGAGCGGTTGCAATTGCTACGCCGGGAATTACATTGCCTTTTAATTTACTGCTCACTGCCACAATTCCTGCCAGCCCTCCGAAGAAAGCAATCATTACATCATAAATAGTAGGGCTGGTGCGCGCCAGAATCTCGGAGTAAGCTGTCGAAACCGGACTCAGAATAAAATAGAGTGTTGAGGCGAACAAACTCGCTCCGACAGCAAACCCAAAATTGGAAATCGCTTTTCTGAATAAATCAAAATTATATGTTGCCAAACTATAACCCATGCCATTAATCGGACCCATGAGTGGAGAAATTAGCATGGCCCCAATAATAACCGCAGGAGAGT
>JAGQVC010000221.1 GCA_020438185.1 Bacteroidota bacterium | reverse complement strand
ATTAGTTCTGCTCCGGCGAAATGAGTACAAATTCCGGAAACATGAATCTCTTTCGATCTCACGTGAAGGAAGCCTGAAAGAGCATTTAATTCAGAATTTTCAAAACCAGTTCGGTACATGCCTGTTTCCAATTCAAGGTGCACACGTGCTTTTTTACCCGCCTTTCTGGCCAAACGAGTGGCTTCATTCAATCTTTCAAAATCGAAAGCAAAGAATTCAACTTCATTGCTGATACACCATTCCAACGAATCGATACCGGTATCGCCCATAATTATTACACAGGCTTGCTGTGGTAAAATTTGTTTCAAGCGATAAGCCTCATCTGCACTGTAAACGGCAAAACAATTAACCCCTTGCTTTAAAAGCACTGAAGCAAACTCTTCTATGCCGTGTCCATATGCATTCCCTTTTACCACCGCACAGAGGCGTGTTTCAGAATTTAAGCAGGACGAAATAAAATTGAGATTATTTGCAACCGAATCACTTAACAATGAAATTGAAGAAGTCTCGGTTTTCATAATTCTGTATTTTGATAATTAATAATTTCCATCCACAGCTTGGCGGCGTGATCAATTAATTCATCCGGAAAATTGTAATCCGAATGATGCAAGGGTGCTTGATTGATACCTGAACCTAATCCAAAAAAACAAGCTGGATAATGAGCGGAATAAAAGCCAAAATCTTCAACAAATGGGAAAGGTTTATGTAAGTATTCGATATTTAATCCAGCTCGTTTAGCGGCATCCTCAACAATTCTAACTGCTTGTTTATCATTTAGACAAGCCTTAAACCGGTCTTCCTCGACAATTTCCAATTTAAGGTTGTATTTCTCAGTTAAAGCCGCAGCCTTTTCCCTGTAATAATCAGCAATAGAATTAAATCCATCTTCTGTATCCGCTCTAATCGTTAATTTAATTTCAGCCCTTCCGGGCGATGTTCCATTACCAAATTCAGAGTCGCCCGAATTAATATAAACTGGTGTGCACATTTGGCCTTCGGCTGATACAAAATCAGGCAAAGTTGGATTTGTTAACATCCCGGCGATAGCCGGAAAAGGAGAAATACCAAGCTGGGGAGAAGACGCATGAGCTGTTTTGCCGGTAAAAACAAATTTTATTGTGCTTACAGAAGTTGTTATAAAATTTTCCTTGATTAAAACAGTTCCTAAGTCCGCCCCCGGAATATTATGCATCCCAAAAATTATTTCAGGATTTTTACTTTTAAAGACTGGGTCTTGCAGAACATCGCGAGCGCCTTTAGCATTCTCTTCAGAAGGTTGAAATAAAAAATGAACGGCACGTGATAATTGCATTGGATTAATTCTCAGAGCCACTTCACGTAAAATAGCGCTGTGACCATCGTGACCACATTTATGAGACACTCCGTTTTTTTCAGATTTAAATGGCAACGACAAATGATTTTCATCAATCGGCAATGCATCAATATCGCAGCGCAGCATGAATCCTCCCTGATCCGCAGTAGAAGCTATCAGACCTGTGTTTGCCAATTTATCGACACATAAATAACTCAGATTTTTAAGATCATTCTCGATGAAATTCGTTGTATTCATCTCCTCTCCCGAAAGTTCGGCCAGGCGATGAAGTTGTTGTCTGAATGCGATGGAATTCATTATTTTATCAACCTCATTTCGAGATATTTATTTGTAAAGCCTAATTTCTCATATAATTTTTTTGCAGGATTTTCCGGTTCCACATGCAGGGCAATATTGCCAATTGTGTTATCAATTGCAGTCTGCATGAGCTTTTTGCCTAAGCCATGCCCCCTTAATGCTTCATCTACAGCAATGTAAACAAGAATATTCTCAGGAATATAATCTTCCATTCCAGTTTCATTTATCACAACTGCACCAGTTATTTTTTCTGCTTCGCGTGAAACCACAAGGCATCCACCCCGACCTTTTTGCCTGCTTAAAGCATAATCTATAGACTTACGAATGTGGCTAACAGGGTCGCCATATTGACCCAAATGTTGAAATAAAAAAAGTGCGATTGCCTGAAGGAAGGCTTCATCATGAAGTTCGTCAGCGGTTAATACCTTTATTTCTGTCATTGATTTTTTTATTTATAGGATTTAAATTCAATAGATTTTCTAAAGAATAAATGAGTCAGAATGAATAAAACAAAAGAGGCGGTGAGTCCGAAAATGTTAGCATCCAGATCGTATGGCAACGGTAGTTTAGAAAAACTTAAAGTCAGCGTAATTAAACCACCTCCAATCATTGCTATAAGAGCAGCAGCCGGAGAAGGCTCCTTTATAATAAATCCGCCTAAAACGGGTATCAGAAGTCCGGAAACCATAAATGCATATGATAGCAGCATCAATTCGAGTACATTCTGCATTCCTGCGGCAAGCAGCACAGCTATTAGCCCCAAAGCGAGAGTCATATACTGCGAAAGTTTTAACTCTGCTTTCTCACTAAGAGTTTTAAATGGTTTAATTAAATCAGCAACCGCGTTGCCTGAAGCAGCCATCAAACAGCTGTCGGCTGTGGAAAGAACTGCAGAAAAATAAGAGGCCATCATCAAACCCATTAACCCTGCCGGTAAAATATTTCTCAGGAATAAAGGCAAGCCCATTTCAGGGTCAGAAACAGCCACTGTGAACAAACCTTGCTCGTAAGCAGCCCTTGCAAACAATCCGAGTACCACACCCAGAAAAGCCATAAATGGCCATTCAAAAACTCCGGCGATGTACCAGGCTTTACGCGCGGATTTCACATTTCCGCAGGCAAAAATCCGCTGGTAAAGCGTCATGCCGATAAACCAAACGGGAACTATTGTTATAAACCAATTCAATATTTGAACAACCGATATATTGCTAAGCGAAAAATGTGAAGCGGGTAAAACAGCCGAAATTCCTTCCCATCCACCTAGCACATGATAACCGTAAGGAATTCCGATCAAAAACAAGCCGCCGAATAAAATCATCCATTGCGCTGTATCGGTATAAACCACAGCTTTCATACCTCCCAAAACGGTATAAATAACTGCAACTGCTCCCATGAAAATTAATGCTTCAAAGGAAGTCAGACCAGGAAACGTCGCTGATGCAAGTTTGGCGCCTGCTAATAGTTGCGAACTGGTAAAACCCAGATACCCGATTAACGAAATAATGCCTGCAGCTAATGCTACAGAAGGATTGAATAATTGTCCCAGGACACCCGGGAAAGTTGCCAGCTGTTTATCTTTCAATATAGCGAATATTCGGGGAATTAGGAATACCGCACTCATCCAGGCTCCAAGTAAACCCGTAAATAACATCCAAGAGCCACTTATTCCAGTTGCAAACCCAAGTCCCCCCAAACCAATTGAAAAGCCGCCTCCAACATCTGTTGCGACAACGGACAATCCAATATGCCAAGGCTTCATATTTCTGCCGCCAACATAATACTCGTCAGTGCTTGAGTTTTTTCGAAAAAAATACAAGCCTATACCCAACATTGAAAGGATATAAATAATAAATATGGTCAGGTCAAGCCAGTGTATTTCCATATTGTTGATCTGCAATTAATACATATCTATTTATTGC
>JAGQVC010000220.1 GCA_020438185.1 Bacteroidota bacterium | reverse complement strand
TGCCGACAGAAGCAGGAGATTACATAGTAAACTTTGTAGAGAACTACACAGGGTGTTTATTAAGTGATACGATAAATATAGGCTTAGAAGACTGCATAGCGAATTGTGTAGTATTAGCACCAACGGGTTTCAGTCCGGATGCAAGTGGAGCGAATGATGTGTTTAGAGTAGTAACCAGCTGTGAAGAAGGCTTTGATTATTTTGAAATGACAGTGTATAACAGATGGGGCGAATTAGTATATTATACCGATAATTGGAGAGAAGGTTGGGATGGCACATACAAAGGTAGAGATGCAGAAATAGGCGTTTACACTTATTATGTAGAATATACAAAGAGTATATCTCAAGAAAAAGGAAGTATTAAAGGAAATGTTACTTTAGTTAGATAAAATGATGTGAAACAAATTTCGGTCATAATATTATTTTTGCTCATAGCCCTCAAGAGTTTTGCTTGGGGGTTTTGGGCACACAAAAGAATAAACCGAATGGCAGTTTTTACCCTTAGAGATGATTTGTTTACTTTTTACAAAGAAAATATTGAATACCTTACCGAGCATGCTGTTGACCCCGATAAAAGAAGGTATGCCGTAAAAAACGAAGCAGCACGACATTATATAGACGTTGACCGTTATGGTGATCATCCGTTTGACAGCTTACCTAAATACTGGGGACGTGCAGTTGAAAAATATACTGAAGATACGCTGATGGCTCACGGTATTGTTCCCTGGCATATTGACCGCATGCTGCAACGGCTGACCAAAGCATTTGCTGATAAAGATTACACTAAAATACTTCGTAACTCAGCCGACCTGGGGCATTACATTGCCGATGCTCATGTGCCTTTGCATTGCACCAAAAATTACAATGGCCAGCTTACCAATCAGAATGGCATTCATGCTTTCTGGGAGTCGCGGCTGCCGGAACTTTTCTCTCAGGATTACGATTTTTTCACAGGTAAAGCAAAGTATATTGACAAGCCTATAGATTACATCTGGAATATTGTTCGTGCCAGTTATGCAGCTAAGGACAGTGTGTTATTATTCGAGCGTATGCTGAATGAAAAATTTCCTTCCGACCAAAAATATTCTTATGAACAGAGAGGTGCAAATATGATGAAGGTATATGCATACGACTACTCTGAGCAATACCATAAAATGCTTGACGGCATGGTTGAACGCAGAATGAGAAAGGCAATTATTACTGTTGGAAGTTTTTGGTACACAGCCTGGGTAAATGCAGGGCAGCCTGATCTGGAAGGTTTTAAGGAAAAACAGCTAAGTCCCGAAACCGAAAAAGAGCTTGCTGAGCAGGAACAGGAATATCTGCACGGACACATTAAAGGAAGAAGTTGCGATTAAGCGAATAGAAAAGGTAAAGAACGAAAAAGCCCCGCCGGAATCCGGCGGGGCTTTGATTTTGGTAGATGTAACTAATTACTCCGCTACAACTTCAAAATTTACATCAACCCGAATGTCTTTGTAAATTTTAACATGAGCTGTATAGCTTCCAAGTTGTTTAACACTTTCGCTGTCGAGCTGAATATTCTTGCGATCGATTTCGTGACCAAGTTTCTTAAGTGCGTCTGCAATCTGAATTGCATTAACAGAACCAAAGATTTTACCTGACTCACCTACTTTTGCTCCAACTTCAAGTTTAACATCTTTAAGTTTAGCAGCAAGAGTTTCGGCTTCAGTGCGAATTTTCTCTTCTTTATGTGCGCGCTGACGCATAGTTTCGGCAAGCACCTTTTTATTGCTATCGGTTGCGAGAACAGCCATTCCCTGAGGAATCAGGAAATTACGACCGTAACCGTTTCTAACCTTCACAATTTCATCTTTGTTACCCAAATTGGCAACGTCTTGTGTGAGTATGATTTCCATGATTACGGCTTATTTTAAAAGGTCAGCAACATAAGGCATAAGAGCAAGGTGACGAGCACGCTTAACTGCCTGTGAAACTTTACGCTGGTACTTCAGTGAAGTTCCGGTAAGACGACGCGGAAGAATTTTACCCTGCTCGTTTACGAATTTCAAAAGGAAGTCTGCGTCTTTGTAGTCGATATACTTAATTCCGCTTTTCTTAAAACGGCAGTATTTCTTTTTCTTAACCTCTACTGTAGGAGGAGTAAGATATCTGATTTCTGATGATTGTGCCATGATTCGATTGTTTTATGCTTCAGCCTGAGTTTGAGCAGTTGATGAATTTTTGAATGCACCGCTGCGACGCTTTTCATTGTACGCAAGAGCGTGTTTCTCAAGAGAAACCGTGAGAAAACGCAGAATACGTTCGTCACGCTTGAAAGCAACTTCAAGTTTCTCAATCAAATCACCCGGAGCCTCAAATTGAAGCAAGTGATAGAAGCCTGTTGACTTCTTTTGAATCGTGTAAGCCATTTTACGCAATCCCCAGTTCTCTTCGTGAACCAGTTTAGCGCCATTTTCGGTAAGTATGGCTTTGAACTTGCCGACCGCTTCCTTCATCTGATCTTCAGACAAAACGGGAGTCATAATGAAAACGGTTTCATACTGTTTTAGCATGGGCCAAGTATTAAAAATTAGGAGCGCAAAAGTAGTGATTCATTTGATACGTACAAGCATCAAATACAAAGTAAATTTTCATCCCGCCGAAAGGCGGAAAACCTACTGAACTGTAATACGCTGAACGACTGAACCGGAGTGGGTTGTAGCCCGAATTAAATAGATGCCCGGTTGCCAGTTTTGAGTGTGAAGATAAAAACGCTTTTCGCCCGTTTGAATGCGACCTTCAAAAACCTCTTCCACTACCCGACCTGTGATATCGAGCACTTCGAGTTTAACTGAAAGCGGAATTTCGGATTGAAGGGGAACGCAAACCAAACCGGAAGCCGGATTTGGGAAAGCCTTAAGTGAAAATAAATTTTCGGTGACCTGTTTAGCAAGTCCGGTAACCAGCCCACTATCCAACACCATAAAACTCCAGCTGCCATCGGGAGCTACAATAGGTCTTACCTGTGATTTGCCTGATTCTGCAGTAGCACCAATAAAATAAAATACTTCTGTACCAGCCGGCTGCGCCGGGATAAATCCGGTGAAAATATGATTGGCTTCGTCTGTAACCGTCATATCAACAAGCTCATACGCCTGAGTGGTGTCGGTTGTCCAATACAGTTTTGCGTTTGATATACCCGAACGGTGGCGGATTAATGCAGAAACCTGGTAGTTGTTTTCGGTATCGTAGGTATCATGCAAAGCCTGATGAGAAATAAGAAGTGGATCGTTTACGCCAACAGAATGTGTAATGCAGTGAATGGCTCCTGAAGCAGAAATAATTGAGTTGCAATTAATTCCCACAACGCGGTAACCGGGCAGATTTTCGCGCCAAATTCGCAAAGCTGTGGTATCGTATTGTTCTTCGTAAACGGGCAATAAAACCGTTTTATTTACAAATACGGCATTTGAGTATGTCCGGTAATCTCCATTCTGATTGGGATAACGATCGTTGCCATCGGGCGGCTGCACAATTCTTACAATTTTATAAGGCGTACCAAAAACCGAAGTGTAATTATCGAGTACATAC
>JAGQVC010000219.1 GCA_020438185.1 Bacteroidota bacterium | reverse complement strand
AACAGGTAATCCTGAGAACCGGTCTGCCCACTTAATCTGAATCTTACATCTTGTCCGGATGTAGCGAGGAGATTTGATTTCCACAAAAATGTGCCTGCAAAAAACCTAAGCCTGAGACCTTTCTTAGGATTGTTGTAAGAGAATTTGTATTCAGCTGTTACTGATGCTTTTGCGAATCGCATCCCGTGTTGAACCTCCAGATCGACAGAATAAGGATTCATTAGCCGGTTGTCGGCTTTTCTGAAACGAAGTAAATTGTAATCTTCTTCGCCTATTTTATGCGCTTCGCCCGGGCTGAGAATATAATAATCCTGACGAACAAAAATATGTTTGAACTCGAGGAAGATATCCTTTTTATTTGCACGTTTCGAATTAATGAAATTCATTCTCAGACCACCCGTTAAACGTTGCGTTGCAGCTGTATTCCGGGTTGCGAATTGTTCAGCCGAAGCAGTAATTGTGATATTGTTAAAAAACGCATTGGTCGGCATAATAAAATAATCAGTCTGAGCAGCCCCTGCCAAAGCGTCCCTGCCAAAGGAGTACATCGGGTTAACTACAAATTCGAATTTTTTCCTAAGGATGCCTATGTTATGAATGGCAACTCCGGTCATGAATTCATTGTAATAATTATATCCCAGAGTTGGCAAAACATATAATTGCGCCTTGTTCGGGTTATCAATTCCAGATATTAAACCTATAACCGGTTTACGTCCACTTTTAAATAAACCACGGGATTTAATCCGGTTGTTGCGAATGTCAACATCCGTCATTTCGCCACTGTAGTTTATTACAAACTTGTTGAATCCGGCAGTGGGGAAACTAAGTTTGGAGGTTCCGCTAAAGCCATCGTACCAGAATGTTATTGTTGAATCGCCTTTTACTCCTGTAATACTTACAGGAGATTCAACGCCTCCTTTGTTTTTAACTTTTACAAAGTAGTTATCAGGTTTGGAGGACACCTTTTTTACTTTATAATCAACTCTCTTTCTTGTTGTTAGCAGGTCGTCAAAAAACCAATCCAGTTGCTGCCCGGTAAATTCCTGAACATGCGCCTTGAAATCTTCCGGATAGGGATGCCTGAACTTCCATTTGTTGTAGTAAGCCTGCATCATCTCGTTAAATTTTTTTGTTCCCAGCCAGCCTTCAAGGTAATGCATGATATAACTGGTTTTTTGATAAACAATGATGCCGTAATTTCCCTGCGAATAATTGTCAGAAGTTAGATTGAGAGCCTGATCCAGATTTCGCCTGGCCTGCAGGAGATAAGGTACTGTAGTTAAATCTGATTCACGCAAGTCGTTCATGTGGAATATTCGACCAATTCCGGTATTCTGAATGTTACCTAACATGGAAGCATTGTTATACTTCCGTTTCATATAGACACTTTCATAATAGCTGTTCATTCCTTCATCCATCCAGGGATAATCGCGCTCATTGGATGCAAGAATTCCATAAAACCAGTTGTGACCTACTTCATGAGCAGTTACATTGTCGAGCGATTTTTCACCCGAACCACCTGAAATAACCGTAATAGTGGGATATTCCATTCCGGCTCCGGCACTCAGCGCTCCATCAACCGATTTGCAAACCGGATAAGGGTATTCCCCAACAAGTTCGGAGTAATGCTTAACGGCGTCATTTACATATTCAACGGAATGAGTCCAGTTTGAGGCATTGATATTTGAGAAATAAGACGCCGTTTCTATAACCTTGCCCGATGCAAGTGTTACGCTGCTTTCAAGAATGTGGTAGCGTTTATCGGCAAACCAGGCAAAATCATGTGCATTCTCGAGTGTGTAAATAACTGTTTTATTGGTTTCCGCCGTAGGCGGAAATGTATCCCGGGCAGGAAAACCCTTTTCAATCATTTGCAAAGTTTCGGCTTTTCGCTGCGCTATAAATGCTTGTTCTTCGGCGTTTTGCTGCAAAACGCCGGATGATGCAACCACATAATTTGATGGAACTGTGATGGCAACACGGAAACTTCCAAATTCGCTGTAAAACTCGCCGGAGTTGAGGTATGGAATAGGATGCCATCCGTATTTATCGTACACAGCCGGCTTGGGATACCACTGACAAAGCTGGTATTGCTGATTGACATGTCCCAGCCTCGAAAACTCACTCGAAGGAATCTTCACCCTGAAAGGGGTACTGATGTGAACCCGCTGACCAGGAAGCAACTTCTCAGGCAAATTAATTTTACAGATATCAATGTGCTCCGGATGGTATGAATACTCAACAGGTGACTCATTTACCTTAAATTCCAGGCTATCGATAAATCCTCTTTTTTCTTCAGAGGCAATTTGAAATTTAACTGTGCCAATTCTCAATTCCTGCTGTGCAAAAGCGGTTTCATTATTCCTGTATGCGTTTGGCCACAGGTGAATCCAGATAAAACTGAGCGTGTCGGGCGACTTGTTTATATATTCAAAATCAACCACCGCCCTCAGCATATGAGCCCGATCATCCAGACTCACCTGAATGTCGTAATTCACTTCTTGCTGGAAATATGGTTTGTTATTCAGGCTATCCTGAAGATTTGAATTTTGTGCAAGCGTAATTAATGTGTTGCCTAACCCAAGGTTGCACAAAAAAATTAGCAGGGCTTTATTCATATATTATAGAATCGACTCAACAGCTTTTTCCAGGTCCGGTCCCCGAAGACCTTTCGCCACAATTTTTCCTTCCCGGTCAATTAACACGGTAAACGGAATGCCCTTGAAACCATATTGCTTAACAACAGCAGAGTTCCAGTATGCAAGCTCGCTCACATGATTGGGCCAAACCAATCCGTCTTTCTGTATCGCTTCCTGCCAGGGCAGTTTTTGTTTGTCGAGCGAAACGCTGTAAATGTCAAAACCACGATCCTTCAATCTGTGGTACATGGCTACTACATTTGGATTTTCCTTGCGGCATGGTCCGCACCAGGACGCCCAGAAGTCAATCAGAACCACTTTTCCGCGCAGCGATGACAGGGCAATCATTTTACCCGAAGGATCCGGCAGATTGATTTCCGGAGCCGTTGCACCAATTGCCATGCTTTTCATTTGTTCCACACGGGTAACAAATGATATCGCAAAACCGGACTCAGGATACGCTTTTCCAATCGCAGCCGCCAGCTTATCATAAGTAGCAAAGTCGGCATCCGGATCAAGCATATCAACCGCTACAATGGAAGCAAGCGAATTGGGATGCTCCTCAATAATTCTACGAATTGTACTCAACGATTTTGAAACATGCGCATTGAAATCCTGTTCAAGACCGGACTGTAAACTCAGCCTTTCCGCTGCCGGAGCTGCGTTCAGAATTCCCATAAGAGAATCGCGGTAAGAATTAATTCCGGCTTGTTCAGCTTTAATTCGGTTGATTAATTCACCATCCTTACTGCCTTCGAGTTTGTAGTCCTGCTGCAGCATTACATTGGAATTGGTGTATTTAACCTGTTCCTGAGGAGATAGAATAATGAATACGGTATTATTGGGTGTTACCCTGAAACGATAAAAATCCTTTCCCTTAATTTCAGTATAAAAAGCGAAGGCGCCCTCATCATCGG
>JAGQVC010000218.1 GCA_020438185.1 Bacteroidota bacterium | reverse complement strand
AAGTATCAACTTTACCAATGTGCGGAAAAACAGGGGTAAAGACCAGACCAAAGCCCATTTCTGGGATGTGGAAAATCTTGATCTCACCTATGCTTTTGCCGATCAAACCTCAAGATCTCCGCAGATTGAATACAACTATCAGAAAAATATCGATGTAGGACTGGGGTATTCGTATTCGCCTAAACCTAAATCCTGGGAACCGCTCAAAAAATCAAAAATCTTTGGCAATACAAAGGCTTTTGATTTAATAAAAGACTTTAACGTCGGACTTGCTCCTTCCAGATTGTCATTCCGCTCAGATATTGCCCGGGATTTTAATGCGCAGAAGTTGCGTAACACGTCCGATGTTGCAGTGCTGAAAATTGACACCACTTATTTTAAATCATTCACGTGGCAGCGGATTTATGACATGAAATACCCGATTACCAAATCGCTTCAGGTTGATTTCATGGCTACTAACCAAAGTCGTATTGACGAAGAACCCGGTCAGATTAACACGCAATCAAAACGGGATTCTGTTATTACGAACTTGAAAAAAGGAGGTCGTAATACCAATTACCAGCATTCACTCAATGTTTCATACAATGTTCCGCTTTCGAAAATCCCGCTGCTAAATTGGATTTCGAGCAACGTAACTTATGCGGGAACTTACAACTGGGTTGCAGCACCTTTGGTCCGGGATGCTGTAAACACCGACAAATTCGCTCCAAACCCCTTTGGTAACAGCATACAGAATTCGGGAAGCATCAATACAAGTGCGCAGGCCAATATGACGCAGTTGTACAATAAGATTCCTTATCTGAAAAAGATTAATCAGAAGAAAGGCGGCAAGGGCAAATCATCCAAAACCCCGGCACGTCGTCCTTCGGCCGCCAAAAAAGATTCTACCGAGAAAGAAAAGAAAGAAACAGCATTTGATATTATTTTGGAGAATGCAGCCAAGTTCCTGATGATGTTGAAGAATGTTTCGGTGACATACAACGAAACAAACGGAACCGGATTACCAGGTTTTACGAGCAGCACACAGTATATTGGACGTGACTGGAAGAGCGGAACCCCGACAACCGGATTCCTTTTTGGAAGCCAGAAAGATATTCGCGCACTGATGGTTGAAAGAGGTGCGCTTACGCGCGATACTACCTTTAATAATGCTTTCACCAAGACGCTTTCTCAAAATCTAACCTGGAACGCTACCATCGAGCCTATCGGCGGACTAAGAATTACTCTGAATGCAAACAGAACCTATTCGGAAAATTATAGCACTATTTATAAATACAACGAAGCGTCCGGTCAATTTGAAGAGGTAAGTACTTCGCAAACTGGAGCATTCAGTATTTCAACAAATACCTGGGGAACCGCATTTGAAAAACTGGACAATGACCTGCATACTTCCGGAAACTTTAAGCAGTTTCTTTCGAACCGGAAAGCAATTTCCGAAAGGCTGACAGGTAACCCGCTGGATCCGAACACCAATTACCCCTCAGGTTACGGATCAACTCAACAGGATGTATTGATTTTCTCATTCCTGGCCACTTATGCAGGAATTGATCCTTCGAGACAGGACATTAACATGTTCCCGAAAATTCCAAAACCGAACTGGCGTATAACTTACGATGGCCTTACGCGGATACCATTCTTCAAGAAATACTTCAAAACTATTTCACTGAGTCATTCATACCGTTCTACGTTTAATATCGGTTCCTATACAACCAACCTGCTTGCTTTGCAGGATCCGAATACAATGGATCAAACCGGCAACATCATACCTCAGCTAAATATATTGATGGCTAACCTGAGTGAACAATTTGGTCCGCTCATGAATGTGGATATGACCTGGAAGAACAGTTTGATTACCAAAATGGAATTGCGTCGTACGCGTGACCTCAGTTTAAGTCTTCAAAACACTCAAATAACCGAGGTAAATGGTCGTGAAGTAACAGTTGGTTCAGGTTACATCTTCAATAATGTGGAACTTCCATTCAGAGTGGCAGGTTCCAGTAAGAAAATCAAGAGCGACCTGAATGTGAGGGTTGATGTTACCGTTAGAACCAACAAAACTATTGTGCGTAAAATCCCGATTGAAGGTCAAACAGAATTCGACCCGATTCTATCGGCCGGACAACAGAACGTTTCCATTAAAACATCCGCCGATTACGTGATTAATCAGAAGTTCACCGTGCGATTGTTTTTCGACAGAACATCGAACAAACCATTTATTTCAAATCAGTACCCGAATTCCAATACACAATTCGGTCTGAGTCTGCGGTTTACCCTCAACCAGTAGGTAATTATTAATTATTGATTTACCGTTTGCGAACTGCCTTCAAAATAGGTAGGTTTGGGCCAAACTTAATGCAATGAATTTTCCTGAAGATCTTCTTTATACCAAAGACCACGAGTGGGTTAGAATTGAAGGCGATACTGCTATTGTGGGTATTACTGATTTCGCACAAAGTGAATTGGGCGATATCGTTTTTGTTGAAGTTAACACAGTTGGCGAAACCATTGATGCGGAAGCTGTATTCGGCACCGTTGAAGCCGTAAAAACTGTTTCTGATTTGTTCATGCCTCTGGCAGGAGAGATACTGGAATTCAACGAGGCTCTGGAATCGAATCCCGAGCTTGTTAATTCAGACCCTTTTGGAGAAGGCTGGATGGTTAAAGTTAAAATGAGTAATCCATCGGATGCTTCTTCATTGCTTCCTGTAGCCGAATACAAGGCACTTACGGGAAATTGATGTTTTTCAGATACGCGCTGCCGGCAATCCTCTGGACCAGCATCGTTACTGTGCTGACTTTGCTTCCCGGCAAGGATTTGCCGGAAGTGAACATTGTCAATTTCGACAAAATGGCGCATCTCGGCGTCTTTGGTTTGCTGGCTTTCCTTTATCTGCGCTGGAAATTTTTCGGCACAGGCTTAAATCTCAGTATCCGCACTATCTTACTTATTATCATCGCCTACGGCGGATTGATAGAAATTATGCAGGGTACTTTTTACACAGACCGGCATGCCGATTTGATTGATTTTATAGCCAACGGCACCGGAGTTTTATTTGGCTGGCTCAGCTTCAGGATTATGTTCCCGAAAACCGGCTAATTGTATTTTCATTACTTTTGAAAGGATTGATAATTATGGCAAGCCTGACACTAAAATATTCACCTGCTCTCAGCCCTACAGTTGATCAGGTTGGCGTAGAAGAACGTTGCGCCCGCTTCCAGACACGAAGCATTAAAACCTCAACCAAGGTGGCCGGTCTCAAACTGGCCATGAGCATGATTGACCTGACTACACTCGAAGGGAAAGATTCGGAAGGTAAAGTCAAACAGTTGTGCTACAAAGCAATGCATCCGCACGATGCTATGCCAGGAGTGCCGCAGGTGGCTGCCGTGTGTGTTTATCCAACCATGGTTAAAAAAAAAAAAAAAGCCCTGCATGGTTCCAAAATTAATGTGGCTGCTGTTGCTACCGCTTTCCCAAGCGGACTGGCACCACTTAAAGTGAAACTTGACGATACAAAATTTGCGGTTAGTGAAGGCGCCGACGAAATTGACATGGTTATTTCGAGGGGAAAATT
>JAGQVC010000020.1 GCA_020438185.1 Bacteroidota bacterium | reverse complement strand
AACAGAAACAATCCGTAAAACAGGGACGCCAGCATTGATCCCAAAGAAACATAGTGAGTGAGGATGAGTACGATCAGGAACAATGCGATGCAAAGCAGGGCTGCCACAGGTTGCATTCCGGCGGCAACGCCGAGCAGTGTGGCAACACCTTTACCGCCCCTGAATCCCGCGAATAGCGGAAAAACATGACCGAAAACAGCGGCTGTACCGCATAAAACCCTAAAATTCTCGAACAAAACCGGCGAATCACCGGGACTTAAAAACCAGATGGGCAGCATTACCGAAACCCAACCTTTGAACACATCAAAAATTAAAACCGGGATTCCAGCAGCCTTGCCTAAAACTCTGAATGTGTTGGTGGCACCGGCATTACCACTGCCATGTTCCCGCACGTCCATGCCGTAAAACATCTTTCCAATCCAAACCGAAGTTGGTATAGAACCCAAAATGTACGACGCGACCAGCAACACTATCCCAATTGTAATCATGTTGCAAATTTAGCAATTGTTAAGCGAATGTTACGTTAAGAATGCCCGGGTTATCCACATGCCCTTTGTGAATCAGCGATTTAAAAAATCACGCTTACGCTTTTCCACGCCAATCATAAACTGGTATGGCGCTTTTCCATCCTCACCATCAACCGAACGTTTCTTGGCATCCATCTCTCTTACAGCCACATTGAACGCTTCTTCTCCTGCAATCACATACATGATATTACGAGTATAATTGAAGAAGTACCACTTATTGGAGTCCACTTCTATATATATATTGAGAATATCGCCACCGCGTTTCTTTACCAATTCGATTTTACCTTTAACTACCTTATTTACAGGTGTTTTTCCAAAGTTTGATAGCGACAGCCAGCCTTCGCTCACCCAGGAAGAACTCTCGTTGTTCCATTTTAATTCAAGGTTTGAGAAAACAAGCGCCTTGTTTAGTTCATCCGGAAAGCGCTTAATTGTTCCCGTCGACCCCAAATCTTTGATTACCTTATCTGCCGGTTCTTTGCCTATTAATGCAGTTAGCGACTGCTTGTACAATTGTGAACTCACATCTGCGGCCTGCAATCCTGTGGTAGAACTAAAAGCTTCTTCCATAAACTTCCACAACTCAGGCTGTAAAAAGAAATCAACTATTAACATGCCTTTTATAGTTGTCTGGCCTCCGGCCGATGCATACGTGACCTGACCCCAGGATGGCATTTTAACCTGCCCGAAATCAACCCCGTAAGAAAGATATCCTTCTGCATTAATATCGCAATTATCCTTTTTCATTGCAACGTAATCATCGGACAGGGAGCTGTTACCAAATTTTTCCTTCGTAGTTATCTGGTATTCCTGTTTGCCGTCGTCAAATCTCAGGAAGCCTCGAGATGTAATAATTTCTTCATCACCTGTTTTTGATTTTGGAGCCAGGAACACGGGCTCAACATGGGTTGAATCTTTAATTAACACCAAACCGGCCAGCAATTTCTCATTCTCGGTGCTTTTAGGGAACGAGTCAACCGGAATCATAATGTTCTTCGGGTCAATCTGTGCCTTGAATTTTAACCAGCTTTTTCTAAGGCCTTCGCAATTGTGACCAATCATAACTCCACCTTCGAAATTCAGTCCTTTGTTGGGAGCATACAGATAAGCTTTACCCTTAAAAGCAAAGTTTGGAGAGAAACTAAATCCTTGCGATTCTTCAATTTCTCCGCTGGCTATAGTATTGCCAAGAGAATCCTGTTTGATATTATTGAACCTGATTTTCTGAATGTCGCCAATGGCATCCTCAAAATCGTAGTTACCGCTGGCGGTATATTTACGCTTTGCCGTAATATCAATGGTTGCATCATAAATATCGTGGTACTTGGTGTCGTTGTTAGCCGAAATTCTCGAATTCTGTAAAGTGGTAATTACTGCATTTCGTTCAACATTTATTTTCTCGTAGGCCGGGTAAATAGTTGCGTCAGCAACCCTGATCAATTTCACACCTTCGGTGCGAATAGTCCGATCGGCCAGGGCATACTTCGCCTTGGGAGCAACAAAGGTGATTGAATCCTGATCCGGCCTCGTCGAGACGAACCGGGAACCTATCAGGTCGATTTCGTTCATGGATGAATTCATATCCACTTCATCTTTATCCATGTACCAGCGAAGTTCATCCATGTAAGCAATGTATTTGTTTACCGGGAATTCGATGAAGGATTCAGCCGAGTTTGACTTGAATTGCCCCATTCTTCCCTTGAAGCTAACGTCAGCTTTTACATTGTCTGTCTTAATTGCAACTTCCTTGGTTCCGTCCTCATTCACAGCATCCCGTGCAGTAAAAGCAAACGAAGCTGTATCCGATTTAAAGTCATCCCTTCTAAACCTGAACTCTTTTGAAGCCACTTCCGCAGCAGCAAATTCCATAGTTCCGCTACCGGTCATTCCACTTTCACCAATTGCAATTTTACCTTTCAGTTTTGATTCACCTGCGTACATCACAAGTGCCTTGTCTGTTTGTGCGACAACAAACTTGTTAGGTAGATAAGGTTCCCAGTGCAATTTCACATCGGCTGCTTCCACATCAGGGAATTCCACATTGTTTTCGGATGCCGCTCGAACATTCAGACTGCGGCAAAGCGCATTAACCGAATCAGGGAAAAACACAAAGTCATCCGATTTTGCTGTTGTGGTCAGGTAATCAATCTGACCTTTGCCCCGCAAACCTTTGTGACTCATTTGAATATCGTTGGTGAACTTCCCTTTTCCACGATAAATGTTCAGCCCTTCTTCACCCGTATTCCTTTTAAATCCAAGTGAATAGTCTTCCTGCAAACTTAAGCGCTCCCTCAGATCCGGGAAAATATCAGCCGACACAAATGTGCCGTCGAAGACTAGTCCTTCGTTACTGAAGTTGTCTAGACTGTCAACCTGATACGGATCCAGTTGAAAATAGAAAGTATTTCGAGGGTAAACGCCACCCAGAATGGAACCCCGCTGGTAGTATGCGTATGAATTCTGAACACTGTTAAAAATGGGATACTGCGCGAGCGGCCGCACACCACTCTTATTATTTGGGTGGTCAATGAGCAAATCTCCGATTACGTTTTCAATCACTGTTTTAACCTTGGTGAGCGGATACTTGCCGAACTCATCCTTCTCACCACCTTCCACGTAAAGCCTTAATGAATCCACGTTGGTCAGGTTGAGGCGAAACCGGTCGTATTGAAAATCAAACTTTTTTCCGAAGAATTCGAATCGTCCGGCACGTACAATACCCGCAAAATCGAAATCCCGGTTTTTGTGAATGATTACCTGCTGGTTTTTGGGATAAATCACCACATTCTGTGAATCACTTAGGAATATTCGGTCAACCCCGAACATCCTCATATCGTAGTTAAGCAGACTCATTTCACCGTTGTTGCTACTGCCTCCCACATTCGAATAGAACTGAATCACATCATAATCGGCACGTCCGTTCAAAGCCAGCAAATACTTGCGCAACCTCGGTTTTAGTGTAACCATTTCGGTATCTTCATCATACAACACGAATCCCATACTCGACAGTCGTCTCAATATATGTCTCACCTGAGTGATCTCAATTCTGTAAAATGAGGATACTTCCGAAGCACTGAACAGCTCTCTTCCACCATTTGCATCAGATAATTTTCTCAAAACAGTGAGCGGACTTTCCTCATCCATTCCTTTGATTTCGATATAACGTTCTTCCCTGAAATAATCAGAACTTTCGAACAATGCCCGGCTTTCAACCGCACCGGGAATGGCTTTGAAATACATGGTAGAATCGTCCACATTCCATTGCAAAACTTCCACATCCACATCAATCTGATGGTAGGAATCGAAATAGGGAGTCTTGGCTGTTCCTTCGTTGTTACGGAGCAGCATTAATTCTCGTTTATCATTAAGGTATCTGAAGACAAGACCGGGATGTACAATTGAATCTTCAAGTACTTTAATGTAAATAGCTGCTCTGGAAGACTGTAGTGAATTTTCCTCAATCAAAAAACTGGTTGACGATGCCCTGATAAAGGGTTGGTTGTTCCTGTTAAATGTAAAAGTTGCCGGATTCTCGTTTGAACCGGAAGCCAGCAATTTGGCACCTTGTACTGTAAGACCGCCCAGGTAATCCACGTCCTTGAAAATGCCCGGGATGACGAACTCATTATTGTATGAGGTAAATCTGGGATACGTTGCGTCCCGCGAAGCGGGATTATCGGTTAATTTTTCACTAACTGTTCCAAGAATGTCATTTTTGAAGTACTTGGGAAAGTGAAACACGGTGCTATCTGCGTCGAACTTATTAGACTTGACAACTATTTCAAAGTTCTTCAGATTGGCATGTGCCTCTTCTTCGCTGAATCCGGCCCGTTCCCATAAGATTTTCCCATTTTTTCCCTTAAACAGGTAATCCTGCGGATAATATTTTCCAGAAGTTCCTGATATTTTCGTGCTATCAGATCGCGTTACACCTGAAAGCAGGCAGTTTGGAAAGGTAATTACTGGTTGATCTTCAAATCCGAATGTAAAATCAGATGTGTTTGATTTCCAGACCAGTGCCTGGGATTGATACAAGGCATTTTCCCGAACCAGACTTTCACATATATTTAATAGCTGTACGTATTTTCCACTGGTCATCGAAGTAACCGATTTTTCCAGCATATCGTGCATATCGTTGAATTGCTGTTCGGTTTTATTGCTGTTCTGGAAAGCAAGAAGGATCTGATAATAATCCCTGAAATTTGGAATGGCATTCATCCGCTTTTTAAGCATGGCGTTCGAAAGCGCTATTACACGTGCCCTTCTGGCCTGAGTGTAGGATAGCAACCACATGTCCTCAAAATTTTCTGCGAGTTCTTTACCACCTTTTTTATCGGCCGATTCCATCAAGGTTTTCATTTCCTTGAAATAGACTTCAGGTTCGTTCGAAAACGATTTAAGGGGCTGGGCAGAAGCTACCGAAAAAGTTAATGTGAAAATGATGAAAAAACTAAGCCTGTAAAGGGTTCCAATCTGTTGCATAGGGCAGGCAAGTTAGTGTAAACGGCTTGCTAAAAGGGTAGAATGCCACATATACTTTTTCACAAGTTTTCATCCCCGCTGCGGCGGGATGAAAGAAAAAAGGAAAACAGGGATTGTTCTGCGAACCCCCGATTTATTGGACATGTCGGGTTATTGTGCTGATTTAAATTTAAGTTTGATTGGTGCAGATTTTCCTTGTATGTTTGTGCGAACACTAAAAACAATCAAGCCGGAACCATATGAAGAAAACAGGCTCATACAGTTTATTTCTTTTTTCAGTTCTGCTTGCAGCAATCTCTTTCACTTCCTGCGGAGGAGGTGGTGAAGACGACCACAATAACATGTCGGACACGCTTGCAGCAGACACAGGTGAACAGATTATTGAGGAGTATTATCAGATTCCGCTCCCGGGAGACTTTTTTGCCAGTCTCAGGGCGCTTGGAGTTAATGGTAAGTCGGATTTGCTGAATCCGGCTGAAAACATTTCCAATTACACAACCTCTGCAGAAAAAGCGGTAAACTTTGGAGTTTATTGCTCCGATCTTTTTTATTGTTCCAACTTCAACCAGAAAGCTGATATTCTTAAATATTTTGAAAATCTGAAGCGATTGGCTGATGATCTGGGAATCAGTTCTGTTGTGACTGATCAAACCATGAAGGAAATAGAGAATAATTTAGGTAATACTGATTCACTTAACAGAATTACCAGCACTGTTTTTTATGATGCCACTTCATCACTCGAAAGTAGTGGACAGGGATCAACACTGGCTTTGATTATTGCCGGCGGGCTTACCGAGAGCATTTATCTGAGTACCCGCATGGTAAATAGTTATAAAGATGGCAGTGCTGCCATTCAGCTAATTGCTGATCAGAAATTCCCTATGGATAATTTATATTCTTACTTGAATAAATATCCTGAAGACGGGCGGGTTGCACAGATTGCAGATCGTATTGCACCCTTGCATGAAGTATTTAATAGTTTAACTGAAACTCCTAAAGACACTGTTAACAACAGGGACGGAAGAAAGGTAATCGGAAGCGAAACATTGATAATGATGAATGCTGACGATTATAAAAAGTTAACAGTTACTGCTGCTGATGTGAGGAATTCACTTACTCAAAAGACGGCAAATTAATTTTAATTAATATTCTAAAAGGAATGATTTCGACCCGATATATTGTCGCTTCTGTTTTGTTGAGCTTTATGGCACTAACAGCTAATGCTCAGGTAAAACTTTCTGAAACCGAACCTGCACCTTCAATGTGTCAGGATTACCATAAAAATGCAAAGTTTGCCAAAAAGGACATTAATTATAAATACAATTCTCAATCAAGAGATGCGCTGTTTCGTCCTGCTCAAAAGTCGAAACTTACATTTACTGCACACAAGGGATATGATTACCGGATGACTTTTACCGCTGAAGACAAAATTCTTCAGGGTGGAGCACTATCATTTAGAATTTACGATTCAAGAACGAAAAAAGAATTGTTTAATAGTGAAGATGAAAATGCTACGGAATTTGAATTTATTTGTGATTCCAGCATCAATCTCACCGTTGAGGTGCAGCTGCCTGAGGCAAGTGCCGAAAATTCGAAAAAGGTTTTATACGGTTGCGTAGGTTTCCTGCTTGAAAGCCGTGCCAGTCTGGACACTGGGTTTTAATTAATTGAGTTCCCGGTGAGTAACATGTTTGATATTTATGATTTCTACGAGAAAATGGATGATGGCAAAATTATGCTGTCTTTCAAAGGTGAAATCACATCAGACCTGCTTACTTCAATTTTAAATATCCTTGAATCCAAACTGGATAATACAGGTGATGAACCAAAGCTGCGAAAAAAGGTCTATAATATTCTTGTGGAATGTTTGCAGAATTTATATCATCACAACGACGGGCTTTCTGAAGAAAATGGCGATCACACCGCCCTGTTTCTAATAGGAAGAAGTACTGATGGAAATTACCGCATTATTACGGGTAATTATATCCTTAATGAAAATGTGGAGGCTGTTAAAGGAAGAATCGACAGAATTAATTCTCTGAGCAAGGATGAATTAAAGGCCTTTTATATGGATACGCTTAATAACGAAGAGTATTCAGGAAAAGGAGGCGGAGGACTTGGAATGATTGATATAGCCAGAAAATCTGGTCAAAAAATCATTTATGATTTCAGGGAGCTTGACGGAAAGTTCGCTTTTTTTAGCTTAATTATTACAATTACACCTTGATATGCAAGACGTTAACATTGAAATGACGGCTAAAACTCCCGAAGTGAAGCTGGATCAGAATTCAGGAAAACTGGAGTTAAAAGGTCGGTCCATTCCGGAAAATTCAATCGAGTTTTATAATCCGGTTTTTCAATGGATTGATGAATATTCCCTTCAACCAAAATCTGACACCGCACTCCATATTCAATTGGAGTATTTCAATACAAGCTCCTCTAAATGTGTTCTTGATATTCTAAAGAAACTTCAGAGCCTTAATTTGTCCGGCCGCTCAAAAGTGAAGGTTTTATGGTATTACGAAGAAGATGATGAGGATATGCTTGAAGCCGGAGAAGATTATCAGGCTATCATCAAGGTCCCATTCGAAATGATTAAAATTAGCGCCTGAGAACTTTTCGAAGCTTTTTAAGAAATTCGTAATCCCGGTTCAGGACGAAATTTAATCCATCAAAATAAAGCAACACCGCCATTAAAATTGTAATTAACCAGATTACAAGAATGTTTGCGTATGGCGTGGAAAAAGTGCGACCGAAAACCTGCTTTTCAGACGCATAAAATGTCCCCCTGAACAAACCACTTTTGTCGCTGTATTCAAATACAGGTTCAAAATTCCGAATCAGGGCAGGGCGCCTCATCTGTTCAATAATTTTGGTGAATTGATCTTGCCTTAAAACAAGCCTGCTTAACTGGTTATTGGTGTACTTTTTAACCATTGCCGAATATTCACCACCAAAAGATTCGACAATTTCATCTTTTTGAAGCCGGGCTTTAATTTCCCGGCTACCTGTTAGCTTCTTAACTTTAGCCAGATAATCAGCTATCCGATTGTATTCGCGTAGTGGTTGATTGACAATATTTTCCGGATTTGGGTACGTGTTGTAATGACCGGTCCGGTTCATTCTTGCAATTTCATGCATTAACAAACCGGCATTAGCCGGCTCTTCAATTCCGGCAAGCATTGATTCCATTTTGGGAATCCAGTAATGGTGCATGTAATTGGAATTTGAAATAATACGGTCGGTTTCAAAAACCGGATACTCGGCCCGGTTATTCATAAAATGATTAACAGCCAGGGCTTCGTAAGCCCAGCGCGATGTCATCAGATCTGCCGAAACCGGCACGCGGTCAGCATCAGCCCGAAGGGCGGGATTTAACTGATCGTACCTGACCATGAGCCCGCTAAGCAGCAATTGCGGAATAATTAAAACAGGAATTAAAATATATATGGTAACTGCACTGTTAAAGGCAGATGAAATATTGAGACCTAACAAATTGGCAAAACAGGCCGTGCTGAATAAAATAAGCCAGTCGCTGAAAAATAATTCCCTGAATCCTATTGTAAGGTGACCCACCAGCACGAATAATACAGTTTGAACAGCCGACAATGCAAATAATACCGAAATTTTGGAAAGCAGGTAACTGCCACGGCTCAGGTTCAGAAATTTCTCCCGCCTGAGTATTCCGCGATCACGAAAAATTTCTTCGGCACTTACTGTTAATCCAAAAAACAGAGCCGAAATAACGCAAACGAGTAAATAGGCAGGAATATTAAGATTATCGTAAAGACTATAAGATTCGCCGGCCGAATACCTTAATAAATAAGCCATAATGAAAGCCAAAACAGGGGCTTCCAGAAGGCTGATCAATAAATATTGCGTGTTTTTAATTTTTCTTAAAACATCTCTTTTGCAGTATATCAGAAATTGCCCCGGTTTGCCCGGACGTTTAAACTGTGCATCCGGCAGGTCGGTTTGTTCAGAGCTTTTATCAGTATTCTCAGGTCTGCTTCGTTTGTAAAACAGGTTCCACTCTTTAGGTGTTATTTTACGTTTATTTAATGTTCTACCATATTCGTCAACCTCCTGATCCTCAATAATGTCGAATAGTTGTTCGGGATTAATATTACCGCAAACATGACATTCGCCCTGAACAGCACTAACATGATTGGCAATTTCCTTCACGTAAGGCACCGCATCAACCGGATTGCCATAATAAACCGGATAACCTCCTGTGTCCAGTAAAACCAGCCTGTCGAACATCTTAAAAATATCAGACGAAGGCTGGTGAATTACGACGAAAATTAGTTTTCCTTTCAGAGACAGTTCCTTGAGCAAATTCATAATATGCTCTGAGTCTCTGGAACTTAGTCCTGACGTAGGTTCATCAACAAATAATACCGGTGGTTCGCGCAATAATTCCAGCGCAATATTTAATCGTTTTCTTTGTCCCCCGCTGATTGTTTTGTTGAGCGAATCGCCAACCCTTAAATTCCTTATTTCGGTAAGACCAAGTTGCTCAAGTGTTTGATAAACTTTCCTTAGCCTTTCCATTTTTGATGAATTGGCATAACAAAGACAGGCGTTAAACCATAAATTCTCAAAAACGGTAAGCTCGGCAATCAGCAAATCATCCTGCGAAACGTACCCGATCAGTCCCTTGGTAGTTGTTTCCGGATCATGCAAATCGTAACCATTAATTAAAACCTTGCCGGAGGTGGGTAATTCGTTACCATTTAATACATTAAGCAAGGTTGATTTGCCGGCGCCACTCGAACCCATAATACCAATCAGATTTCCTGAACGTTCGGTGAAGCTGAGTTTATGTAATCCTTTATTGCCGCCTTTAAAACTGAATTCAATATTACGAGCCGAAAAAACAATTCCCGTTTTACCTTCCGATTGGAGAAACAATGCTGCAACATCGCTGTGATAAATACTTCCGGCGACAGCCGAACGCAAAACAGAACCCACTGAGAAAGGCAGGATTTCGTGTTTTAGAATTATTCGCCCGTTTAAACTAATTCCGCAATCATTAATTGCCCTGATAAACATGACATTTTCTGAAGGGAATTTGAATACATGCAGCACACAATCAACTCCATCCCAGCGGATGTGCGGAATGGTTGAGGCTGAAGGTGATACACCACAAATTACAGCCCTGAATCCGGAACCTGAATTAATTTCACTACCGGTAACGAAATCAATGCATTCGTGGAAATGCTCGTTTTCGAGATAAAAACTTTCAGCAACCGTGTTCAGGAATTCAAGATCTTTTTCACTCAAACCGCCGTCTGCATTCAGGAATTCTGCAAGACGCATAAATACAACACCTTTCTGCGAATAAGTCAGCTCTTCATTAAGCGAGGCGCAAATTCGAAGAACTTTTACCGAAGCAGATGCTCTTTTCTTACTGTCGCGCTGCATTTCGGCCTTTTCTGCAGGATTGGCAACATGGTTATCGAAAATATCCATGTATTCCTTCAGGTCATCCCGGCTTACAAGCCGGAGAATGAATTGTTCGACCACATGCCGCCCGTAGCGACTGGTATGCACATCACTTCCAACAATTGCAAAAAGACGAATCAGCGCCCTGACAACATTGCGGTTCATATCAGGGTAAAACTAATAAACTATCTTCTGCGATTTCAATAGCTAAAACTAGCTATACAGATAATTTACACAATTCGGGAACTACACAAAAGGCTTAAATGACTGACTAGCTGAATTGTAAATTGTGCGTTTAAGAATTGGCGCGCTGATTTATGTTCGTAATTATTTTAAAAGACTCAATTCGAGTTTTTGCAGAATTTGCTGCACTGCAGGACAAATGAAGCTATTGCGGTAAGTTAAATCGAGAAGCTGGGCAACTTTTTTTCGGTCGGTATGGGGATAGGTCCGGCAGGCGCGCGGGCGGTCTTCGTAAACACTGCAACGATTATCCTCGAGTAGAAAAGGGCAGGGGCTGGCATTCATGATCCAGTCACCTTCGTCGTCCCGCTTCAAATATTTTGCTATCACTTCGGATGGTTTCATCCGAAGTGCTTTCGACAATCGGTCAATATCGGTCTCGTAAACAGCCGGACTGGTTGTTTTGCAGCAATTGGCGCAATCGAGGCAATCTGTCGCAGCAAATACTTCCTCATGCAGCGCATGTACCTGGTTATCAAGGTTGCCGGGCGTTCTTTGTTTCAGGCTGGTTATTAGCTTTTTATTGGCCTTTTTTCTTTTCTCGCCTTCCAGGCGGATTTGTCCTGAGTTTGTTGTTGACAAGTTTTCTTAAGGAATCGTTAAATTTTTCTGCGTGCCATTGTATTTTTGGCATCGCACACAAAAATAAGCACGTTTACGTTATTGAGTATCATGTT
>JAGQVC010000217.1 GCA_020438185.1 Bacteroidota bacterium | reverse complement strand
AAGATCTTTGAGACGAAACAGAAAAATAAAGCCCAGAATAAATAAAACACCCAATAATAAAATGGAAGCGCGCATGGAACCTGTTATCCATTCAAGCAGACCAAAGAAAAATGTTCCCAAAACCACAGAAAGCTTTTCGGCCACATCATAAAAACTGTAATAAGCCGTATGGTCGCGGGTTTCGGGTAGCAGTTTTGCGTAAGTTGAACGGGCAAGTGCCTGAATGCCACCCATAACCAGGCCTACAACCGAAGCCAGAACCATGAAACCTTTGGCACCTGTAACAAAATAGGCTCCCACGCAGATTCCAATCCAGATTACGATACTTATTAAAAGAGCCCTGATGTTTCCAATTCGCGCCGAAAGGCGTGCAAAACCAATGCTGCCGGCAACACCAACAAGCTGAATAATTAATATGGTTGGTATCAGGACTTTGTCATCGAGTTGCAATTCCTTTTTACCAAAATTTGCCGCCATGTACATCACAGTAAGCACCGCCATCATGGTGAAGAAAAAACCAACGATAAACCGAAGTAATTCAGGCATTGAATAAAACTCCGAAAATACTTTCCTCAATTCGCGGTAACCATTTAAAAGAGGGCGCTTTTCTGATTGAGGTGCAACAAAATACTTTGGTAAAGCTCTGAAGGTTATTTGCGCGAAACCAAGCCACCAGACTGCAACACTCAAAAAGCTGATTCTTGCTGCCATACCTCCGGGCTCGATACCGAATAATGCCGGTTTTAGCAGCATTACCAAATTTAAAATGAGTAAAACCACACCGCCCGTGTAACCCAATGCATATCCGCGGGCCGAAATCCGGTCCTCCTCGCCGGGTGGTGCTATTTCAGGTAACCAGGCGTTGTAAAAAACGAGTCCGCCGCTATAACCCACGCTGGCCATAAAAAATGAAAATATTCCCCATTCCAGCCTGTCGGCTGTGAAGAAAAACAATCCGGCGCAGCCGAGACTTCCCATCCAGGTAAATATTTGCATGAAGAGTTTACGTCGTCCGGTGTAATCGGCCGTTGAGGCCAGAAGCGGCGAAAACAAGGCTACCACTAAAAATGAAGCTGAAACCGTCCAGGCGTAAAGCGTTGTATTTACGATACTGAAACCGCAAAAATCGACCAGACCGCTCTCGTCACCTTTAGCTACAGCGCTGTAATATGCGGGTAAAATGGCAGAAGTAATGCTAAGCTGATACACCGAATTGGCCCAATCGTAAATGGTCCAGGCACGGATTACTTTTTTATTTCCCCGTAGCGTTTCAGCCGACATGCATATTAAGTTGATGTTAATCAGGCTAAAATACATGCGTTTCTATTACATTGCGCCCAAAATCAAAATAAAGTATGTCAAGCACCGACCAATCTGCCACAATCCTTGTTCCTATTGACTTTTCCGCTGTTACAAAGGCCGCCCTGGCCCATGCGGTAAATTATGCAACCTTGAATAAAAGCAAACTGGTACTTTGTCATTTTATTCCCGGCAAAGCCGGAAATGAAAGTGCGGAGGCGGTTTCGGAAAGGGAAAAAGCAGAAGCAATTCTGGCCAATCACGCTCAGGAAATATTTGAATTGCATGGCATTGAATCGACGGTGGTTGTTCGGCACGGCAATTTTCATGAAGCAATAGGCGCACTTGCCAATGAAATGAATGTTGGATTTGTGGTAATGGGAACAAAAGGCATTCATGGAATGCAGCGCTGGTCGGGCAGTAATGCCATCAAAGTAATCCTGAATGGTAAACAGGTTCCATTCATTGTTGTGCAGGATTTACCAAAGAATTCAAGCCCCGAACATGTTGTTATTCCTTTTTCATTCGAAGCAGAAAGTCGTCAGAAACTATCGCGTGTTCCCGAACTGGCCAAATTGTTCGACTGCATGTTTCACGTAGTTTCTGAACCTGTTAAGGATGAATTTATCCGACATGGCATTCAGGCAAATGTGAATTACGCAAAATCTTTTCTGGATGAACACAATTGTAAATACACACTTGGGCAGACCAGTGGCAAAAAGTCGTTTCACAAGGAATTGATTGATTATGCAGATTCGAATGGTGCTGACCTCATATTAATTATGAGTGAGGAAGACCATGAATTTCTGGAGTTCTTCACCGGCAGTCACGAACAGGAAATAATAGCCAACGAAAAGAAAATCCCCGTAATGGTTCTCAACGCCAAAGAAACCATGAAGCTTGACGGGGCTCCCATGTTTTTCTGATCTGCAGATTTAGCAGCTTCGCTCCCGGTATCACCTAAGTTAGGAAGCGCTATTCCTGATTGTCAGGCCATTCAATATTGTGCAAAATCGTGGCACCGTATCGGGTTTGTCAATAATACGTCATTGTTGATTTTATTCTTATTTAGAATTTGTCTAAATTAAAATAAGAAGATAGATTTGCTCCCTCAAATTCGGGTTATGCAAATCAGAAAATCAATCTTACTGCTTGGAATACTGGCGATTGCACTCATGCCAGCTTGCAAAAAAGACAAAGACGACCAAACTGACAATTTTGACCGGGCAGCCATGCTTGAGGTGTACCGGGATGAATTTATTAAACCGGCGTTTACGAATGTCAACGGGCTGGCAAATACACTTGAAACTGTTGCAACTGCATTTGTAAATAACCAAAACACAGACAACCTGGAACAGCTTCGTGAAGGATGGAAAGATGCTGTTTTAAGCTGGGAAAGTGCATGTGCATATAATTTCGGACCGGCCGGGGAATCAGGTACCCGAAAAACGCTGAACGAAGAAATTGCCACTTTCCCGGTAAGCGAATCAAAACTGGAGACAATCCTGAATGGAGGAAATTATTCGCTGAACGATTACAACCGAGATGCACGAGGCTTTTTCGCGATTGAGTTCCTTATTTTTAATGGCACAGAAGCTGAAATAATTTCACGTTTCGGAAATGCAAATAATCAGAATTTTCTTCTGGCACTGTGTGCCGATATAAACAGTCGCTTAAATACAGTTAAATCTGCATGGGAAACTGATTTTGGAAATGAGTTTACGGGAGAAGCAGGAACATCGGTTGGCAGTCCGGTTTCGGAGCTGTACAATGAATTTGTTAAGAGCTACGAAATACTAAAGAATTATAAATTCGGTCTGCCATTAGGTTTGATGTCTGGACAAAGTTCCATTGAACCGAAACTTGTAGAAGCTTATTACAGTGGCTTCTCTTTAAATCTGGCAGAAGCCCACTTCAAGGCACTTGAGGAAATCTGGAAAGGGAAAAACGGTAAAGTCGCTTTCCGCGACTGGCTTAATTCGGTTGAAGGCGGACCGGCTTTGGTTTCAGAAACAGAGGCCGGATTTAATTCCATTCAATCCAAATTTGATGTTGTCAATAATGGTAGTGTTATGTCAGAACTTATTGAAAACAACCCTGCTCAATTAATTGAAATTCATACCGAAATTCAGAAAAATACACGCTTCGTAAAAAGCGAAATGTCTTCACTGCTGGGCATTGCTATAACTTATTCGAGTGGTGACGGAGATTAAAAAAAAATGAGCATTCCGGAAATTATTAAAAGGGCTGAGCAGCCTGTTTCCGCGGCTCCATTTGTGAGTTTCAGGATTGTATTTGGCCTGCTGATAGCCTATTC
>JAGQVC010000216.1 GCA_020438185.1 Bacteroidota bacterium | reverse complement strand
AAAGAAAATAAATTTCAAATTACAGTATGTGTGGGTCCGGATAATAAATGAGGTAAATTTGCAACATGACTTCAAGACAAATCAGGTGTAAAAAATGCGGTCACTGGAACCAGTTGAACCACGATGACCAGCAATGCAGTAATTGCAAATCACCACTCATTGAAGTTTCTGCCTCTGAGGTGGCTAGTCTGGAACGCAGAAAAACTGCCGGTGAGCTCACCGTTAAAATTTTGGAATCCGATGCCTGGTACACTGTGATATTTAAGAAAATTTATAATGCAGTTACGTTGGTTTTTATTTCAATAATTGCATTCTTTTTATGGCTTTTCGCAGCAAGTCCGGGCTGAGAATCTCAGAATTAATAAGTCCTGTATTTTTAACTGCAGGAATTCTTGCCATAATCAACCGCTATTTTTTAAGGTATACAGGCATTGCAGCAATTGATTATTATTTTAATGATTTCTGTTCGGTTCCGGTAACTTTATACCTCAGTTCTGTTACACTTGGTTTTATTTATGGAATATTTCCATTTCCGCTTGGTAAAACCCGAATATTCTGTGCAACGTTATTATTTATTTTGGTTTTTGAAATCGCTTTACCACTTCTGAACCCTTCACGATACACAGCCGATATTATTGATGCTCTTGTGTTTGCGGCAGGAGGTGTTTTTTATTACCTGCTTGCAGAAAAGTGAATTATAATAATTGATAAATTGCTTTGACTTTCTCCAATCAAATCTTATGAATAAATTCCTTAGCATTCTTCTTTCCCTGCTTTTTTACGCATCCTATTCTCAATCCCAGAATTACGTAGATTTTCAGTGGCAAAATCCTGAATACGGATCACACAGCCTGAATGAAATGAAGTGGATAGCAGATAATAAATTCATTGCTGTTGGTGATGAAGGAATGCTTCTGCTTTCATTTGATAACGGCTTAACCTGGGTAAACAAACAGCTTCAGACACAGGTTAACCTGAAAGGAATTTTTGTTAAGAATGAATTCGATATTTATGTAATCGGAAGTTATTCGAATTCGAATGCAGAACTTTATCATTCAATTGATGCGGGCGATACCTGGGAACTGGTTTACACGTACGCTTCGAGCGGATTGCGTGATATTTATTTCCTGAATAATGATCTGGGTTACATGGTAGGTTCTCTAGGGAAAATACTTAGAACCGAAGATGGGGGCAGCAATTGGGAGGACATCAGTAGCTCTCAAATATCCGGCGATTTGCAATGTGTGTGGTTTGTATCACCCGATACAGGTTATGTAGGAAAAACTACCGGCTTTGGTATGTACCGCACCTGGGACGGAGGTGTAACCTGGTCGCAGAATTTCGGTTATGCCCAAAGTAATTGTTACACGATGCATTTTTTAAATGACACATTGGGGTATGCCGGAGCATACGGAAATGCTATTTTCAGAACCACCAACGCAGGGCTTACCTGGGCATTGCAGAGCAATCCGCAACTTTCTCAAAATATATATTCATTTGCATTTTCCGATTCAGTGAATGCTGTTGCAATTGCCGGCAGCTATGTTTACAAAACCACTAACGGAACTACCTGGAGTAGCACGTTCTACACAGGAAATTTACGATCAGGCGCTGCCGGTCCCGATGGTACAGTTATACTTGGTAACATCACCGGAGGAATTAAACGAAGTGAAACCTACGGCTCTGCAAATTCTTTCACTGAAATAAATCCCAATGCAGGAATTTCTGTATATCGAAATATTAAATTTGTGAATAACCAAACAGGATGGGTAGTCGGCGATAATGGGCATGTGCTGAGAACAACCAACAGTGGAGATTCATGGACAAAACTGGATAATGCTCCGTATTTCGATTATTCTTATAATATCGCGGCAATTTCTGCATCCAAATTAATTTTTATTACCAACGATGGTAAATTAATTACGACAACAAATTCCGGAAGTTCATTCACAGAATCTACTTTAGAAGCAGGGAATAATTTAAAGTCTATTGAATTTCCTACGACTTCCGTTGGGTATGTTGGAGGCGAGAGTGGCAAAGTTTGGAAAACCACAAATGGCGGCACTTCGTTTACTTTGCTGAGTACCGGTTATGCTCAGGATGTTGTAGATATGTGTTTTACTGATGCAACGCATGGAGTTGTTTTGGATGAATATAGCAGACTACTTAAAACGAGTAATGGAGGAACTTCATTTACACTCATGAACGGCTCCGGAATCGGAGCTGTAAAACGAACTTTCTTTATTAATGAGAATCTGGGTTACATTGTGAATGACAATGGTGGAGTTTTTCATACCGAAGATGGTGGAGAAACCTGGATTTCGGGCGGGCAATGCTGTATTTACACACCGTTCGACATGCATTTTGCCAATGATAGCACCGGGTTTATAGCCGGAAGTTTTTCAAACGCTACTTGCGATGTAGCTTACACAACCGATTATGGGAATACCTGGCAGGGAATGACGTTTCCTTATGCTTACGCAGGTTGGGGTGTATTCGGAATGGATTCTTCGACGGTTTTTTTAACCGGGCAAAACCAAACAATTATTCGCAGCGGCACAGGCGATATTGTTACCAAAGTCTGGCAAGCATCCGATTCCAATCAAAACACCATTCAAATACAACCAAATCCGGCAACCGGGTATTTTTTCATTTCCGGCTGCGCCGGGATACCAAACTGGCAATTATTTGATTTAACCGGAAAATTAATTTTAACAGGAAGTGGCCGGCAGGTTAATAGTTCGGCATTAAATGCCGGATATTATTTTCTGCGAATTTCAGAAAATAAAAAAATGACTACAGTACCCTTGATTATAGGGGAAAACAATTAGTAATTATCCCAGTAATAAATCTCTCATATTTGCTTCGTTGTCGTTATCAACAAAACGAATTAAATCGGGGAGAAATTCATGAAAAATGGATTGGAAAAACAGATAATGGCGTTCCAGTTCCTTATGAGCATTTTCCATACCCGAATGGAATTTTGCCCTTCTTGCAAGTCCGCCAAGTGACCTTTTTATACCTTCGATGTGACGGTAATTGCTCAGCCAGTCCTGCATACTCATATAATGCAAAGTATATCTGGATTTCTCCGGAAATACCTGCTTGTGCTGATGTAAAATCTGGTACATATTCTCAGCAAATTCCGGCAAATCAGTCTTTGAATAATCACTCCAGTTTTTCGCAAGA
Source organism: Bacteroidota bacterium (assembly GCA_020438185.1). GTDB lineage: Bacteria > Bacteroidota > Bacteroidia > M30B66 > M30B66 > M30B66. The sequence continues at coordinate 480 of JAGQVC010000216.1, read as the reverse complement.
AAATGATCGCCAAACACATCCATAACCACACCGGAGTATTTTCTGAATTTCGGCCGTAAGGCCTCTTTGCCGCGCTCCAGAACAGGATGGGAGTCTGTGAACATATCAATTTGCCGGTGCAGTTTGATACCCTTGATTACATCTTCAGGAAAGTCCTCAATTTGTTTTCCCTTTACGGCATCAGCAATAAAATTGCCGATGATCAATCCGGTATCGTTACCTGATAGATATAAATGTGCGAGATAATTCATCTCAACCGGAGCCGTTCACAAAACATGGCATAAAAATAAAAAATTATCGGCCTGAAAAGGCCTTACCATTTTATTAATGCGGATGCCCAGGTAAAACCACTACCAAATGCGGCCAAACAAATAAGATCACCACTCCTTATCTTCCCTTCCTGCCAGGCTTCAGAGAGCGCAATCGGAATTGATGCCGCAGTGGTATTTCCGTAACGCATAATATTATTATAAACCTTCG
>JAGQVC010000215.1 GCA_020438185.1 Bacteroidota bacterium | reverse complement strand
ATACCGATTCTTTTTGGTGGAATTCCTGCTGCCAAAATCTGGGATTGCTTCATGGCTTCTTCACCCGCGATGAGGGCCATCATGGCAGAAGGGTCAAGGCGAGCCAATTCTCGCGGCGACCGGGATTTTTTCCATTCGCTCAGGTCAGCTTCGGCCGCCAGGACAACCGGAAATGATTCTGTACTGAATGATTTAATTCTGGATATGCCCGTACGATTGGCTAAAAGGGAATTAAATATTCTGTTTAAATTATTTCCCTGCGCCGTAAAAGCTCCAACACCGGTTACAGAAATCCCCGAATTCATAATTAAATTTTTTTATAAGAATTTCTGATAATTAAAATCAGACACAAAATAAAACCAACAAGAGTGAATGTTTCAGGCATATTCATGCTGCCGAAGAATGTGGGTAGATTTCGATTGCTGAAAACTAAAAAGCCTGTGAAAAATACTGCAGACAAAAGACTCAGGGCAATAATTATACTGCTTCGCCGAATTTCATTTCTGAATTTTTGATCTGATTTATTTTCAACCTGAATTTTTAAATTATTCTCTGCCAGATGATGCAATGCTTTCCGGCTATCGCCGGGAAAACTTTTAATTAAGTCAAGAATATCTCCGGCAAAGGAAATAAGTGTTTTTGACTTAAGAAGGTTATTAATTGATAGTTGCTTTCTTAATAGTTGAAGCGCGTAGGGTTTAATTACTTCAAGTGAACGAAATTCAGGATCAAGCGTTATTCCTATGCCTTCAAGAAGTGAAATGGTTCTTAAAAGCAGAAATAAATCCGGATTTAATTGTAATTTATGTTTATTAATTAATTCCCTGCCTTTCGAAATAGCAGCATTCAAATCAATATCCTTAACTGCCTGCTGACCAAATTCTTCAATAAATAATTCCATATCACGCTCCAGTGCCTTTTTATCTTCTACTTCCGCACCCTGAAGCTTTTCAATATTATCAACGATTTTTCCCGGGTCATCACGTCCCAGCCCGATAATAAACTGAATTAAGGCAGCGCGGTCTTTTTCCCGAATTCGGCCAACCATGCCAAAATCGAATATTCCAATAGCGCCCGAAGGTGTGATAATTAAATTACCCGGATGCGGATCGGCATGAAAAAAGCCCCATTCGAATATTTGAGTAAAATAGGTATCAAAACCAAGGCGGGCAACCTTTTTTAAATCATGTCCCGCTGATTTGAGTTCTTCAATCTTTGAGATTTTAGTCCCATCCAGGAACCTGAGTGTTAATACACTTTCGGAACAATATTCAGGGAATGGTTCCGGTATAACAACCTGATTATTGCCTTCGAACTTTTTATAAAATTCCGTTAAATTTCTTTTTTCCTGTTTAAAATCGAGTTCGGCAAGTATAGAATGCTCAAAGGCGTTAACCAATTCCCGGGGCCTTAGTGAGGCCAGTTCCGAATTTCGCTCCATCAATGCCGCTATATCGCGTAGCACCTCAATATCGGCACGAATTATTTTATCAATTCCGGGTCGCCTTATTTTTACGGCTACAGTTTCGCCGGTTTTAAGTTTTGCTTTATGCACCTGAGCTATTGATGCAGATGCAATCGGTTTTTTATCAAAGCTCGCGTAAATTTCTTCAGGCGTTGAGCCTGTTTCTTTTTTTACAATTGCCGCGGCTTCTTCATACGAAAAAGGTGGAACAGCATCCTGCAAAGAAGCCAGTTCTGCTGTTAAGGCGTCAGGCAATAATCCGGGCCTGTTGCTCAGAATTTGTCCTAGCTTAATATACGTTGGACCAAGCTCTTCGAGGGCCATTCGCAGACTTTTCCATCTTACAGAATTAATTTCGATGCTTGATTTCCGGCTCTTTCCAAAAAGGAATGAAAAGCGTGAACCCGACATGCGGGCAACCACATCACCAAAACCATGTCTGATCAGGACAGCAAAAACCTGTCTGTATCTCTTCCCTCGTCCCGCCACGTCTGAATTATCCGTTCAGCTTCTGTTCCAGAGCTTCAACTCTGGCCTTTAAGGATTCAAATTCTTCGCGTGAAGGAATTCCTGATTTTTCAATCCATTCCCGGGCTGTTTCCTTCACATTATCTTTAAATTCTTCACCGGCTTTTCTGGTTTCGGTACCAATTTCGTCGGCAAATTTTTTCCCCTCTTCACGGGTAAGTTTTCCCTTTTCAACAAGCTCGTTCACAGCCTTTTCAATTTTATCCTTGGTAATTGAAATTACTCCTAATCCCTGATACATGATATTTTTCAAAGTTTCTTCCATGGCGATTGAATTAAATTGATTTACAAATGTAGCCTATATATGCTACTGCTCGGCTTTTTATTGTCCGCTTAGCACATAATATTCAAATGCAAAATGACTGAAATAGTTCAAATGCTTAACTTCGCTTAAGAATGAAAAGCCTGTTGCTGATATTTTTCTGGGGCTTGCCTGTTTTTTCAATTGCTCAAAGCCCTGTGCCTCTTGCCAGACCATTTGCGCTGGTTGAATTATTCACATCTCAGGGCTGTTCCAGTTGTCCTCCGGCGCATCAAATGCTGGACAAGTTTTCGAACGATTCCTCATTTGGAACTGATTCTGTTGCCATAATAAGTTTTCATGTTGACTATTGGAATTATCTGGGTTGGGAAGATTCTTTTTCGAGGCACACTTTCACAGAGAGACAAAAGGAGTACAGCACGGTCTTCGGCGATGAAAATGTTTACACGCCTCAGCTGGTTGTTAACGGTAAAAGTGGTTTTTCCGGAAATAATGAGGCCCGGCTGCGGCGTGAACTTAAAGCAATTCAGCATGGTGTAAAATACGAAAGCACCGGTCTTGAAATAACTTCATTGAAATTAAATGGGGACAAATTGATTTTTTCTTACCTGCCGGGTAAGAAGGTACGAAATCACAGTATTAATGCAACCCTGGTTTCAATAGCGGATACCACAGTTGTAGCTGCGGGAGAAAATAGTGGAAGCACCTTAACAAGTAAAAACACAGTAAGAGCTTTCTTGAAATTACCTATGCGTGAAGAGGGTAGTCGTGCATTTTTAAATATTCCTGTCGATGAGGATAAATCACGACTCCGGCTTATTGTTTGGATTCAATCTTTGCAGGAAGGCGGAATAATGGATATTCAGGTATTTGATCTTCCCTGACTTGATTTTTTAAGTAATTCCTTCATTGGGATAAGTAAATACTCGAGGTTGTTTGTTTTAATAACAAACATGGTTTCAAGCAACATTCCCAACCTGCCGGCTGGAAAACCTTTAGTTGAAAACCATTCCAGATAATACGCCGGCAAATCACAAATAAGATGATTTTTGTATTTACCGAAAGGCATTTTAGTCCTGCATAAATCCATTAAAGCCTTGGGATCTCCCTTCGGTTGCTCATTTTCGGTCATGTTTCCTGAGTAAGCATAACAGCCGAAATATAGAAATAATCTCCTTTTTTCTTCCAGTTGGCGCAAAATGCTTGTGCTGTTTTTGCTTTCTGCCTGTCGGCATGAAGTGCATTCTCAGCAAATTGATTTAATTGCTTAAGTATTTCATTCGATTGAATAGCATTGTTTTTAACTGCAATAAAGAGGAACGTCTTCTTCAGACTTTTTATAAAAATAGATTTAGGAAATTTATAACTGACATGGTTTTCATCCGTTTCCTTGTAGAATGAGTTTTTTGCAATTCTTTTTTTTAGTTGCCGGTCGCGAACCAATATGTTAATATGTTCCTGACAAACAAT
>JAGQVC010000214.1 GCA_020438185.1 Bacteroidota bacterium | reverse complement strand
GATTTCCAAAACACTTACAGGTTCAAATCTTACATTTGTCTTTCCGAAAAAATACATCTGTATTTAATATTTTAACTTTAAAATTTATTTAATCGGGTTGAACATATAAGTTTCGTTTAAGAATTTCCAATCAGGTGATGGCTATTTAAGTGGAAATTTTGAAATTGCCGTGCAAATCCAAAACATGAAAAAATCGGTTAAATACATACTTATTGTATTGGTAGTTGTTGCCGCATCGGGTGCATTTATTGCGTATAAAATGTGGAATAAACCGCATGCGGATGCAGCTGAAATGCCGGGTATTCCTGTAACAGCAAAAGTCCTTGTCGAAGCTTTTGAGACAGATGAAGCCGCTGCAAATACGACATATCTTTCCAAGGTCCTGGAAGTAAGCGGAACCGTTTCAGGTGTTAAAACTGATGACAGTCTTACCTTCGTTAGTCTTACATACGCCGATGCCATGATGGGTGGAGTTCAGGTTACCGTTGACCCCAGATCCGCCGATGAGGCGAAACAATTAAAGGAAGGCGAACAGGCTACATTTAAGGGATTCTGTAATGGTTACCTGATGGATGTGGTAATTAAGGATGCCGTGCTTATTAAATAATGGCAAGTCTGGATTCTGTATATTCCTGCATTGCATAACGTATTCCTTCCCTTCCCTGTCCGCTGTCCTTTATTCCGCCGTAAGGCAGGTGGTCCAGTCGGAAACCGGGAGCCGAATTGAGTAGTACTGCCGCATATTCCAATTCGTGGTAAGCTGTTTTGAAAACCTCTGTATCGGAACAAAAAACGCCGCATTGTAAGCCAAATCTTGAATTATTCGCAAGTTTGACTGCATGTTCGGTATTGCGAACTGTTTCCAGAATAGCAACCGGAGCAAAAACTTCATCTTTTTGAAGTGATAAGGCCGGATCAACATGGCTTATAATTGTAGGAGCGAAAATGCGCGATTCCGCATTCAGAATTTTCCCTCCGGAAAGTAAGTTGGCACCACATCGAAGGGCTTCATCAATCCGATTTACCGTCCTTTCCACAACGGTCTGATCTATCAGAGGTCCATTAATTACACCATCTGTTTCAGGATTGCCACTTTTTACCGCGTTGGTTTCGGATAAAAGCAAATCCCTGAAGTTATCTGCTACAGCTTCGGCTACAAATATTTTTTGAGTAGAAATACAAATTTGACCGGCATACAAAAATGCTCCATATGCAATTTGTTGAGCTGCCTGATGAAGATTGGCTGTTGCATCTACAATTGCAGGAGCGTTTCCACCCAATTCAAGTAATACTTTCTTCTTTCCGGAAATAGATTTCAGGTACCAGCCAACTTTATCTGAACCTGTAAAGGAAAGTACCGAAAACCGGTCGTCCCTAACCATTTTTTCTGCCAGGGAATTTTCACAAACCAACACATTTACTGTTCCCGATGGAGCACCGGCTTCGGTTATAAGTTCAGCAAATTTGAGCAATGAAAGTGGTGCTTGCGGCGGTGCTTTCAGCACGATGGATGTACCAACCGCAATAGCCGGGATTATCTTATGAAGTGCCAGATTGAGCGGAAAATTAAACGGGGTAATACCCAACACCGGTCCTGTCGCAAACCGTTGGGTGAATGCAAATTTACGGTCATCAAGCACATTAAGGCTTTCGCCTGATGCATTTCCGGTCTCCCGAATACCCGCCTGAATGGTCTTAAGGCAACGTTCAACTTCCTGTTTGGCATAAAAATGTGGTTTCCCTGCTTCACTGCAAATAAGTTGTGCAAATTCTTCCTTCTGTTGCTGCAAAAGCAATTTTAAATTCTCCAGAATTTCTATCCGCTTCGCGGGAAGAATGGTTCTTAATTCTTTAAATGCCTTGATAGAGGAAGCAATTGTCGGCTCAATTTCCTTTTCAGAAACCTGTGGAACACGGGCCATTAATTCACCGGAATACTTATTATATACCAGTAACTCACTGCCTGTGGCATTGCGACAATAATTGCCGTTGATGTATGGAAATGGATTCAGATTAATCATTTAACGAAGGTAAAGAACTGAATGTATATCATGAAACAGCAGGTTGATTTCGCAAAAAGATGCAAAGTTTTTATTCAATTTTAATTTAAAGGTAAGCTCGTAAATACTAATTAAAAATAATGCGCGTTTTAGAAATTAAGTTCTTTATTTAATTGAAATGTTAGCGGAACATTCAGGAAGCATGCCTGTTTCAGACAAGCAGCGCAGCTTCACAATTATGTCCGGCTCCATGCCCGGATGGCTTTTCAGACTTTGTTCAATAATTATTCTGCCTTTAATGGCAATTCTGATTTCTTCGGCAGGTGTGCATAATCCACTGCATGATGGCAAACATAAGCCCGATTACAAACTGATTGAAAAAAATATTAAGCGAAAAAATTCAGGATTTTATTATCCCGAATTAATTGCAAGATTCAATGAGGGTGACACAACATTAAACCTTCATGAAAAGGTTCATTTGTATTTCGGATTTGTATTTCAGGAACACTACAGGCCTTATTCAGAAAGCTCGGTAAAAACGTTGATGAATAATATACCTGAAAAGGATATTCATCAAAAAGCCTCATTGGAGAAAATTGTTTTCAGGACTGATTCCATTTTAAATGAAAATCCATTTAATCTAAATGCATTAGATTATGCACTTTTTGCTTTAGATGAATTGCATGATTATTCCAAATTTAATAAGCGTTTGTTCCAGGCACGCTCAATCCTGGAAGCTATACTCCACACAGGCGATGGCTTAAGTATAAAAACTTGCTATTACGTTATTAGTCCTTCGCACGAATATCATGTACTTGGTTACCTGGGATACCGGTTTGGCGGCGTTCAGAGTCTTATCGGGAATTGCGACAGGCTATCGGTTGAATCCAATGCGGATGGCATTGAAGGACTTTATTTTGATGTAACACCCTGTTTTAATCACTTAAGCTCGATTTTTAATGATTTGATAGAACAAAAAAGATAAATAATTCATTAAATTAGTGCAATAATTTTGAATTAGTCATGCCATTTATTAAATATTGTTTATCTCTTTTCTTTCTCCTGGCTCAAATTTTTCTGCATGCACAAATACCGAATGGCAGCGTAGCACCTGATTTTACTTTAACAGATTACGACGGTAATGTACATCGCCTGTACGATTATCTGAATTCCGGTAAAACGGTTATTCTGGAAGTTTTTGCAGCTCATTGCCCGGTGTGCTGGAGTTACCATCAGACTCATAAGTTAAAGGACCTGTATAATAATTACGGGCCTTCCGGAACAGACGAACTAGTTGTATTGGCGCTGGAATATGATCAATGGAATAATCACAATGCATTTATAGGAATTGGAGATCCCTGGGTAACTCAGGGCAACTGGCTGGATGGCACACCCTACCCTATTTTTAATGTTGAAGATCCCGATCGGGGTGTTTTTGAAGACTACAATATAAATGGCTATCCTAAAGTGTTCAAGATCTGTCCGGATAAACTCTCTGAAATCATTTCTACCTCTTTAAGTGTTGAACAGATTTATGCTAAAGTGCAGCAATGTGAAACTGTTCTTGGAGTTAGTAATAAACAGGAAGCAAAAGATTTCAGTTTCAACTCCTTAAATAATACTGTCATTTTAAAGAATTACAACAAAGACTGGACATTTCAATTATTCAGCTTGAATGGCAGGCTGATACAGGAAAACAAAATTTCAAATTCAGATTTTGTAACTGTTAATGAGATGTCTCCGGGAGTTTATGTCTTTAAGATTATTTCCGAATCGGACGTGATTTACAAGA